>JAXHVO010000049.1 GCA_034189135.1 Thermodesulfobacteriota bacterium
CTTGGATTTTGGTCACAGAATCAGCGCTGTTACCTTTAATCCAAAAGGAGCATTTTTTAAATACTCAGCATAGCTTTTGCCATTCTCCCCAGCTTAGCTGGGGGTTTAGCTCTGTAATTAGGGTTGGATGCACATAAATTTGCCTTTGAACAAATCGCATCACAGTCCTCAAAGTTCCGAAATTTGACCTTGGTTACAGCTACCGATGGCAATCACGGACGGGCAGTTGCCTGGACTGCCAACAGGCTGGGCTGTCACGCAGTTATTTATCTGCCGAAAGGTTCATCAACAATACGCCTTGAAGCCATACGTCACTATGGAGCGAAAGCATCCATCATTGAGGGTAATTATGATGATGCGGTGAAATTAGCTGCAAAACAGTCCAATGAAAAAGGCTGGATTTTAATTCAGGACACATCCTGGCCGGGAAATGAGAAAATCCCCATTAATATTATGCAGGGCTATATTACTTTGCTCACAGAAGCGTTTGATCAATTGGATGAAAGATGGCCTTCCCATATTTTTGTGCAGGCCGGAGTTGGATCCCTTGCCGCAGCACTTCAAGCATTTTTATGCAATTGTCATGATAAACCCAGGCCTTTTTTTACGGTGGTTGAACCGACGGAAGCACCCTGTTTTTATAAATCCATGGACATAGGTAACGGAAAACCGCATATTGTTCATGGAGATCTGGACACAATCATGGCGGGCCTGGCATGTGGTGAACCGAGTAAAATTGCCTGGGACATCCTAAGTCAAAATGCAGATGCATTTATCGCCTGCTCGGATCATGTCGCCATAAAAGGCATGCGTATACTCGGCAACCCGCTTCAAGGAGATGAGCGTGTCGTATCCGGTGAGTCCGGAGCCGTAACCACCGGTCTTGTTTATGAAATCATGAGCAATTCCAGGTGGAATAAATTGACTGAGCAACTTGGATTGGGAGAGGATTCCAGGGTATTGTTAATTTCCACTGAAGGTGATACAGATCCTGAATATTATCGTAAAGTTGTATGGTAATCACTCTGTTGGATTATTTATGAGTTTATCAGTCGCTTATCCTAAACCGGAATAGAGACCAAACACATGTCATCGAAGAAGGCAAAAACAGAGATTAGCAGGGTGGATCAGGTGGTTGCCGCTGCCCGACGCGATCAGGAACGTTTGGAAAAGACCTATCGTGAGAAAGCACTTAAGATGTTCCCCTGGATCTGTGCACGGTGTGGGAGGGAATTCACCTGGAAGAAACTTCGGGAGCTCACGGTTCATCACAAAGATCACAATCACAACTACAATCCCCCTGACGGAAGCAACTGGGAACTGCTGTGCATCTACTGTCATGACAATGAACACTCGCGACATCTGGATGAACAATGTCATGGTATGTCGACACCGGAGGACGATCAAAAACTGTCTTCCACCCACCGGCCGTTCGCTGGTCTGGATGCCCTGCTAAAAGGCAAAAACAACAGCTGATCAGTCCGGGGTAAGGTAGGTTATAAATTTATGATCAATCGTATCATTGCCGCCAGTTTACTTGTATTCATAGCATTAAGTTCAGTTTTATTTTATGTAATGGCCGTTTTACTATGGCTTTGTACGGTCTGGTTTGACCGACGTCTGGTTGCCCTGCACTTTTTTACATCGTTCTGGGCATCTGTATATTTATGGGTAATGCCAGCCTGGTCGGTTTCGGCCAAAGGTCGAAAAAAAGTTAAAAAGGGGAAAACATATATGGTGGTATCCAACCATCAGTCCCAGCTTGATATCCTGATCGCCTTCAGATTGTTTTTTCCTTTTAAATGGGTTTCTAAGGCCGAAGTGTTCAAGCTTCCCCTTATCGGATGGAACATGGTTCTTAACCGATATATTAAATTGAAACGGGGTAATAAGGAGAGCGTTGAGCAAATGATGATTGACTGTGAGAAAAACCTTTCAAATGGGAGCTCGGTCTATTTTTTCCCTGAAGGAACCCGGTCATATAACGGAATAGTAAAAGAATTCAAGACAGGGGCCTTTATCCTGGCTCACAAAATGAAAATACCTATTTTGCCAATTGTAATCAATGGGTCTAAAAATGCGCTTCCCAAGCACAGCCTGAACTTTCATGGCAAGCATCGTATCAGGATCGAAGTTTTGGATGAGCTACCCTATGAATCTTTTGCGCAACTATCGGTGGAAAAAACCGCACGGAAAGTCAGAAAAATAATTACTCAGCATGTTTATGAGCACAGAGAAGCGCCTCTGTCCGCATAATAATAAAAGGACCACCCATGCCCATATATGAATTTTATTGCAAAAATTGTAACACCATATTTAACTTTTTCTCTAAAACCATCAATACCCATAAAAGGCCGAAATGTCCTAAATGTAAAACTGCCACGCTTTCAAGGCAGATGTCGGCTTTTGCCTTCACCGGGAAAGCGACTGAGGACAGCGATATGGAAGACCTGCCTTTTGACGAAAGTAAAATGGAACAAGCAATGAATATGCTTGCCGGTGAAGCTGATAAAATCAATGAAGATGATCCCGGACAGGCTGCAAATCTTATGCGGAAACTTACCGATATGACGGGAATGCAACTCGGACCTGGAATGGAAGAGGCGCTCAGCCGAATGGAAAAAGGCGAGGACTCTGAAAAAATCGAAGCGGAAATGGGCGATATCTTGGAAGGGGAAGAACCCTTCTTGTTTCCAGGTAAAACAGGTTCTGGGAAAAAGAAAAAACATCTCAAACCACTTGTAGATGAGACGCTTTATGACCTGTAACCGAACAGGGAAGATTATCGATTAACGGATGGAAACCTTTGAAAAAAGAACTTTTACAAAAAATAGAGGTCAAACAAGGAGATATCACTAAACTCAAGGTCGATGCCATTGTGAACGCCGCTAACCAATCTCTTCTTGGAGGCGGCGGTGTCGATGGAGCAATCCATCGAGCGGCAGGGCCTGAGCTGCTGAAAGAATGCAGGATTATTGGAAGATGCCCAATAGGAGAGGCAAGGATAACGAGCGGGTATGATCTTTTTGCCAGATATGTGATCCATACCGTTGGCCCGGTTTACAGCGGAAAGCCTAAAGACAGCCGCCTGCTGGCACAATGCTACCTAAACAGTTTGAAGCTTGGAGTAGATCATCATGTTAGATCCATTGCATTTCCGGCCATCAGTTGTGGAGTATATGGCTATCCGGTAAAAGATGCATGCCGGATTGCAGTGGATACCACATCCGGCTTTCTCGATAAAAACAGGTCCATTGAAAAGGTCATGTTTGTCCTTTTTTCCGCGGAAAATTTAAAAATTTATGAGGCTTACCTGTCGAAAGCCTAAAAACGACGTATTTTCTTTATTGACAAACACGACGCCCGCCATTACCTTTAGCGAAACCCAAATAAACCGAAGACAGCTTTCATGATGGAGGGCTTATCTTAAAAAGGAGGATAAAATGGTTGAGGTAACAGAATCGGCTACGAAACAGATTGCCGAGTATTTTGATGGGAAGGAAATATCCCCCATACGGATTTTCTTGAACGAAGGCGGTTGAGGGGGGCCTTCTCTGGCAATGGCTCTGGATGAGCCAAAAGACAGTGATGAAGTTTATGAAATTGAAGGATTCAAATATATTGCTGATAAAGATTTCATGGAAAAAGCAAAACCGGTAAAAATTGATTTTACCTCATACGGCTTTAAACTTTCCAGCAATATCGATTTTGGTTCAAGCTGTTCAGGCTGTTCTACTAGCGGTTCCTGCTGCAGCTAGAGCATAGATTTATTTAATTTCGATGAAGACGTAAAAAAATATCATCGATGTCACCAATAAAATACAAAGGGCAATACTCACAGGGTATTGCCCTTTGTTGTTGTTGACTGTTTTTCTCAGTAATGTTAGTGAGTGATTTGGTAAAAATTTAAACCTCCCGCTAAAAAGCTGATAGACCGGAAAGACATACAAAATGTTTATTGTTACGGCTTTATCGTATGTTGACTAGGTACGAAATGCATCACCAAATCCCGCTGTACTGAAACGGGAATGTTGTTACCAAACCACCATATTTGAAATGATGCCACTGGCAACCCTCCATAAATGAAGCGTGTAAGCCCAACCATACTGAATAGACCGATACTTAAGGTGAACCTATGAATGAGCAAGCTTTTAATTATCTGTCAGGTATGCCCCATTTTTCTTTTTTGCCTAAAAGTGAATTAAAAAAAATTTCCGATAAGTCATCCTTCCAAAGCTATCCCAAAGATACTCTCTATGCAGTTCAAAATAAGACAAAGATAGACAGTATCTTTGTGGTGGAAAAGGGTTCCTTCTCTCTTTATGAAGAAAAACAGGGAGAAAAAAAATTAATCGGTCATATTAAGCCGGGAGAAGTGTTTGGAGGAATTACCCTGTTGATGAATGGAGGAATATCCTTAAGAACGGTCATCGTTGACAATGACTGCTCCGGCTACTTGATTCCCCAAGAGGATTTTATAGATCATTGCACCCGCAACAAAGACTTCTACGAATATTTTGTTAAAAACTTCAGTAAACACATTTTTGATGACTCCCTAAGTTCAATTATTGAAACAGGTCAGGCAAAACATTTCCTGTCACGCCTGGATCCGTTTTCCTTTCTTCCCTCAGAAGAAACTGCTCAACTAGCCGAAAAACTTACCATGGTACAGCATCCTAAAAATACGGTTTTATTCGTTCAGGAACGATCCAGAGTGGGATATCTGTATATTCTCCAAAAAGGTTCGGCGGAAAGATATTACGAAGAAAACTATAACAAAACCATGCGTGAGATGTTAAGCGAGGGAGACACTTACGGCGGGATATCCATGCTGGTAAATGACGGCATCTCGGTTAGAACTTTCAGGGTTATCGAAAAATCGTATTTTTATCTTCTGCCCAAAAAGATCTTTTTAGACATTTGCTCACGCTACAAAGCATTCACCGAATATTTTACCGATACTTTCGGTAAACGGATGCTGGAAAAATCGTATGCTTGCATTATTGCAAAAACAATGCAGCCTGAAGAAGAAGGCCTGCAATTTTTCAATCGCACTGTGGCAAGCCTTCATATGAAAAAGCCTGTTTTTGGGAACACAACTTTGTCGATTCGCGATGCAGCTGAAATGATGAGCCGGAATAAAATCAGTTCTCTTTTTATCAATACACCGAATGGCGATTGCACTGGAGTACTCACTGAAAAAGACCTGGCAAAAAAGGTGGTTGCCACTGGATATGATACCTCAAAGCCTGTTTCAGATATCATGTCCACCCCAGTGCGAACAATACCGGACCAGTCGCTTATTTTTGAAGCCCTTATGAAGATGATGCAGGAAGATATTCGGCATCTTGCGGTTACCGATGCTGATGAAAAAGTTACCGGAATTATTACCAACCGTGACCTGTTGACCGCCCAGGGCCAATCTCCTGTTTTCCTTATCCGGGAAATTTCAGCAGCAGGCAGCATGGAGGAAATCATCAACAGGCATAACAAGCTTCCCCAGCAAATCCGGAGCCTGATTACCGGAGGAGCGAAGGCGGAAAACTTAACCCGATTTATCACCACAGTGTCCAGCACAATTCTCGACAAACTGATAGAATTCACCATCGATGCACTGGGACCGCCGCCTGTTGAATTTGTGTTTATGATTTTAGGAAGCGAGGGCAGAAGGGAACAAACCCTTAAAACCGATCAGGATAACGCGATTATTTATGAAGATGTTCCCCAAAAGAATGAACAGGAGGTAAAACAGTATTTTCTTAAATTCGGTGAAAAAGTATGTGGTCTGCTCGACCAGGCGGGATATGCATTTTGCCTGGGTGGTGTAATGGCAAAAAACCCCAAATGGTGCCAGCCTTTGTCTACCTGGAAAAATTATTTTTCAAACTGGATCCATGCTGCCGAAGCTGAAGATTTGCTCCAGGCCAGTATTTTTTTTGACTTTCGCACAGGATACGGAAATAAGTACTTCATCGATTCGTTACACCGGCATCTTTTTGATTCTTTAGAGGGATGGTCGGGGTTTTTTCGCCATCTGACGGAGAACGCATTATTCTTCAAACCACCGCTTGGTTTTTTTAAAAGCTTTGTCGTTGAATCTAAAGGAAAACACCGCAATGCGTTGGATATTAAAAGCGCCATGACGCCCATCGTCGACTTTGCCAGAATTTATGCATTGAAAAATAAGATCGAAGAAACAAATACTTTTGAAAGACTGCGTCAGCTATACATGAAAAAGATTCTATCCAGGGAGGAATATGAAGAACTTGAAAGGGCGTACAGTTTTCTCCTGCAGCTCCGGTTAGCCCGCCAGATCACATCGGTCATTGATGAAAAGGCTGAACCCGACAACTATATAAAACCGAAAGCCCTAACCCATATTGAACAGAAGATGTTAAAGGAAATCTTCGTAAGAATCGAAAAATTTCAGTCAAAGCTGAATTTTGAGTTCATCGGCATTGCCTAAGGATAATTTCAAATGTCAATAATTATGAATATCCGGCATACGGTTAAATTTTTTCAACATAGCCAGGCGGGATGCACCGATAAGAGAGAGGTGAAATCGTTTTCTGCATCTATTTTTATTTGGGTAAGCCATTAATGAATTTTCTCTTGCTGGCGATTTAAAATAACCCTGATATTTTTAGGCGTTACATGATTAATATTCACACCCAGAGGCAAATCAATATTTTTTGCAAACAACCTGATCTGGTGAGTCCCGGAAGATAATTTTTTAAGATCTACATAAACCCGGACATCCTGTTCCTTAAGCGACTTTATGCTGTTCCTGCTTCCGGAAAGACCCAGGCTGACTGTTTTAGCAGAGTGTTTATCCAGAACAAGTTCAGAAGGGATATTCACATGCTTTACCTGAGCGGTAATACTGATTTTAACTTCCTGCTGACTTGCAAGAATCAGCCATGCGATTGACACCATAGCCATGGCGCCAAGTTTCGCCCTCCAGTTTTTGATAAAAACCGCACTTAAAATTTCTTTTGGCGTCACCGAGGGGCTTTTAGTAATCCCCAGCCAATCTTTAAGCTTTTCAGCCAAAAGCTCCGGCTTTTGCCAAGTTTGGATTTCACCATCCGCCACTGTAGACACTTCGGACCGTTCTTCGGACACCACCAGGCAAACCACATCTGTCTTTTCTGAAAGGCCCAGCGCAGCTCGATGACGGGTGCCATATTGTTCCGGAATCCCCTTTTTTTCCGACAAGGGAAGAATACAGCCCATTTTTGTAAGTCGATCTTGAGAAATGACCGCAGCGCCATCATGTGCGGGAGAAAGATGGCTGAAGATACTTTTAATTAATGAAGGCTCTGGAAGAGCCATTATGGTATGGCCCGCATGAAGAAATTCATCAGGGTTGTCATTCCTGACCAGCACGATCAGGGCACCTGTTTTTTCATCGGCCAGTTCAAAAACTGTTCCAACAAGATCCTTTAAAAAAACACCGTGAAAGTTGCGTTTTCTGGATCTAAGATAACGAAGGGGGCTGACCTTTTCTAATACCTGCCTAATTTCGGACTGAAACAGTATCAGTAAAAGGATTAACAGTACCTGCCATAGAACTTGAAAAACACGGGTGGTGAGAAAAAACCCCCACATCTTTGCCAGGGAATAAATCGCTCCAAGTACCAAGAGACCGATAAGGACTCGAAGTGCACGAGTTTCTTTAAACCAGATATACAGATGGTAAGCAACAAAGGTAAGAAAAAGAATGTCTGCGAAATCACGTAACGTTGGCACTGGAATTAAATCTAACAAAAACATGATTATTTTATCGGATTATTAATACGAAACTTGAGTAACTAATACATATGTATTCATTCAGTTCAATGCAAACTAGGCCCAAATGAGTCCGGTCCTCAGGATAAGCTTAAGATCGAACAGCTTTGCAAAATTCTAAAATGTGACACGCATATTACTCGCTTTCAAATGGTTTACCACACTCTTTGCAGCGCCCGTCAGGACCAATAACTCCGATACAACTCCCGTCACTGCACAGCCTGCGGTTCTCCCATTCTATATCCGCCGGTGATTTTTCTTCTTCATTATTTCCTGATTGCATGGAGACGTCATCATCTTCTTTTGCCACAGGTTCTTCGTCAAAATCCGCTTTCAGATTTGAAATCTCTTTGGGCAGCTCACCTTCATAAGGCTTGCCGCATTCCTTGCAGCGCCCGTCAGAACCAATGACTCCGATACAATTTCCGTCACTGCACAGTCTGCGGTTCTCCCATTCTATATCTGCTCGACTTTTACTCATTTATCATGCTCCATAACATTGATGAACTCGAAAAAATTCGAATTCATAAAATTTTAATTGCTATACTCCTGCAGAACAGTTGATGGAAAAGGTTCGAGGATTTCACTCGAACCCTGAATCCCTAACTCCGTATGATCCTAAAAGATTCATTTCCAAATATCATCATAAACGAATAAACTCAACACCATTTTTTGTTTGCATATTTAAAAAAAGCCATTAATTTAGATAATACATCAATTAAAAAAAGGAGAAGCTCAATGAAATTTTTTATTGAAGAAGGAAATATAGGCAATGACGCAACCAAAGAACAGACATTGGAATTGATAAAGATGTTAAAAAAAATGGGTTGGGATGTTGAGTATGGAAGGGGAAAAAACAAAGCAACCGATATTTCTGAGTTTGGTCAGGAGGAAACTGTTTCGGATTCCTTTTCCAAAGATTTTATGGACTGTATTGCCAAACTTGGGCTATGAAATCCCTTGTGTTCTTTGCTGCTTTATGTTTGAAGGAAGAACTACGGTTTAAAATTTACTTTTAGAGGAAATCTAACAAACCATGCATTATGAAGGAAACATTATAAGGCCGCCCAGCGAGGCAAACAGCATTTTGTTGCAGGTGACTGTGGGGTGCTCACGTAATAAGTGTACATTTTGCGGAACCTACAGAGGTGAACGCTTTAAAATAAAACCCGACTCTCTTATTATGCAAGATATTGCTTTTGCGGCCAATTATTCCAAGCGTCAACGCAGGGTCTTTCTGTGCGATGGAGATGTGCTGATCATCCCCCAAAAAAGACTGATTAAAATTCTTAAGGAAATTGAAAAGCAGCTTCCCTGGGTCACCCGGGTCGGTGTTTATGCCAATGCAAAAAGCTTGAATATGAAAAGCCCTGATGAACTAAAGGAGCTTAAAGCACACGGGCTTGGTATCGCTTATATGGGTCTTGAAACAGGCGATGACGTCACCTTAAAAAATATAAACAAAGGTGCGACCTCACAGCATATGATTGATATGGGGAAAAAGGCCAGAGCAGCCGGAATCAAGCTTTCAATTACAGTTCTTCTGGGAATTGCAGGGAAAGAGCGCTCTAAGGTACATGCCAGAGAAACCGGAAGGGTTCTTTCAGCCATAGATCCTGAATATGTGGGTGCCTTAAGTTTAATGCTCATACCCGGCACCCCTTTATGCAATGACTATGAATCCGGCAAGTTTTTACTCCCTGATCCCGATCAAATGCTTGAAGAGCTGAGAATCATGATTGCGCATACCAACCTTTCAAGGGGACTATTCCATGCGAACCACGCTTCGAATTACCTTCCCATACGGGCGAGACTGCCAAAGGATAAAGAAGCTACGTTGGAACTGATCGACGAAGCCCTTGCAGGCAGGATAGAGCTGAAACCCGAATATTTAAGAGCGCTTTAATCCTGATGACATGCTAAACAGGCTCATCTAATGCATGGGTAAGGTTATACAGAAAATCGACATGATTATATGCATAGCTTTTCCCTGAAAAATCGTTACGCCTTACTTATGAGCCTTTTTGTACGACCATCAGGTACTTATTAACCATTTTAACATCTTAACAAAAGGAGATTTAAATCATGAATGAAGGCTTGTCAGCCGGCCAGGAAAAAATAGACCAACTCTGCATAAATACGATCCGTACCCTTTCCATTGATGCGGTACAAACAGCCAACTCCGGACATCCCGGAGCGCCAATGGGGCTTGCTCCTGCTGCGTATGTCCTGTGGACCAAGATTTTAAGGCACAATCCACAAAATCCCGACTGGCCGGACAGGGATCGATTTGTCCTCTCAGGGGGGCATGCCTCCATGCTTCTTTACAGCCTTCTGCATCTTACCGGATATGATCTCAACCTTGATGATTTGAAAAATTTCAGGCAATGGGAAAGCAAAACCCCGGGACACCCGGAATATGCGCATACTCCAGGAGTGGAAACCACCACCGGACCCCTTGGACAGGGATTTGCCAATGCGGTGGGTATGGCGTTGGCCGAACAGTACCTTGCAACCTTTTTCAACCGAGAAGATGCTGAAATCATAGACCACTATACCTATATGTTTTGTGGAGACGGAGATATGATGGAAGGAATCTCATCCGAGGCCGCATCCCTGGCCGGACACCTGGGGCTGTCCAAGCTGATTTGTATTTACGATAACAATAAGATTTCCATTGAAGGTGGTACGAACATCGCCTTTACGGAAGATGTGGCCCTTCGATTTAAAGCTTACAACTGGCATGTGCTAAAGGTCGATGACGGCAATGACATTGTTTCCATTAAAAATGCTCTCGAAGAATCAAAGGCGGAAACAAAAAGGCCTTCCCTAATTTTGCTTAGCACCCAGATCGCTTTTGGCAGTCCCAACAAACAGGGCTCGGCCGATGCCCACGGCGCTCCGCTGGGTGAAGAAGAGGTCCGTCTGACTAAGGAACGCCTGGGATTTCCCGTTGATGATTCTTTCCATGTGCCAGAGGAAGTTTACGCTTTCTGTCGAAAGAGTGTAGAAAGGGGAAAGGCGACCCAGGCACAATGGCAGAAGAAATTTAATGCCTATCAAACCGAGTATCCCGACCTTGCCGCCCAATGGACCCATGCAATAAAAGGTAACCTCCCTGCGCAATGGGACTCTGTTTTGCCTCAATTTAAACCTGCTGACGGCCCAATTGCCACCCGAGCTGCATCGGGCAAAGTATTAAATGCAATTGCCGAAAAAATGCCTCTCCTTTTGGGAGGCTCAGCTGATCTCGCCCCGTCTAACAAGACCGTTATCGATTCTTCCTCCGATTTTCAAAAAAATAACTACAATGGACGAAACATCCGCTTTGGTGTACGTGAACATGCAATGGGCGGAATCATGAACGGTATCAGCCTTCATGGGAGCCTTAAGCCTTACGGGGGTACTTTTCTCGTCTTTGCCGATTACATGCGTTCTCCCATACGCCTTGCCGCGCTTATGAAGCTTCCCGTGATCTATGTATTTACCCACGACAGTATCGCAGTGGGGGAAGACGGGCCGACCCACCAACCAGTTGAACAGATAGCCTCCCTGCGTGCCATACCGGGACTGACGGTTATCCGCCCGGCAGATGCTCCTGAAACAGCCGAAGCCTGGCGGCTGGCTGTCAAAAATTCGGACGGCCCCGTTGCACTGATCTTAAGTCGTCAAAAACTTCCCATACTGGACAGAAGCAAATATGCTGCTGCTGACGGGCTGGCAAAAGGCGCCTATATTCTGACCGATTCGGCCCAAAAACCTGAAATTATCCTCCTCGCCACCGGATCAGAAGTGTCGATCACCCTTGAAGCAGGGAAGGAGCTTATGGGAAAGGGCATTCAGACCCGGGTGGTGAGTATGCCAAGCTGGGAATTGTTTGAAAAAACATCGCAGGAATACAAAGACATGGTTCTCCTGCCCGATGTCACTGCTCGAATTGGTGTAGAAGCAGGTATTTCCATGGGATGGGAACGATATGTCACCGGCGCAGGGAAAACCATCGATATGGCTGGATTTGGCGCTTCAGCACCCGGAGGAACTCTGTTGGAAAAATTCGGCTTTACATCAGAAAATATCGTGCAAACAGCTAGGAAACTTTTGGATCGCTAAATATCGCAGTCAGGATGACCGCTCAGGTGAATAGCCTGAAGGTTGAAGACTTTTAGGGGCAAACCATGCACAATCATTATTTGTCTCCACTTGAAGCAAAGATTATCGAAACAGAGAAAATCTTGAATGGTTTAATTCGATCATTGCAAAATGATTGATATACTTCAGCCTTCAACCTAAACACCTGAACGATTACCTCTTTTCAACAACATAATTTCAATTTTTGAAATTTGGTGCAGCTGAATAATAAAACGGAGATATACCATGGATTATAAAATAATGTTAACCACCTTCGGTATGGTCTTTTTAGCCGAACTGGGAGATAAAACTCAGCTTGCCACCTTCTGTCTTTCAGCAGATCACAGTGCAAAATTTTCAGTGTTTTTTGGTTCTGCGGGTGCACTGGTTTTAAGCTCTCTTATTGCTGTGCTTTGCGGTGTAGCGTTCCGCAGTTTTGCGCCAACAACTTACATCAAAATTGGCGCCGGCCTCTTTTTTATAACTGTTGGGATATGGACACTCTATTCTGCGGTTAAAGCTTGTTCAGTATAAATATAACTCAGGAACCGGGGAGTTTTTCAATCTCCACACTGGCTATCAGGTGAATCATCCCATAGCGACTGTAGGCTTTAACAATATTCTGGAAAATTTTTCGTTCGGCAGCTATCTCGCTGAGATTGGATTTGAACCAGCCCCAGCAAATAAGTTCCCACGGCGAAAATGATCGTCTCTGCCGGTATGGATATAACTGAGAAGATAGGGGCGCGTACAGAGTGTTGGACTTATTTGTTAAGGCTGATACGGGCAAATGACCGCTTCTCCGGATGAACCACTAACAAATATTAAAGCTCAAACGGTTCACAAAAAAGGCTATTGATAAGAAACTTCCCGATAACTCATATAACTGTGGTTTATTGATTTAGTAAAAAGTTAACCCCTGAATCTTGTATAAAAATGAATAAGAAACTATACTTACTATGGAGTGCTCTATGCGAAAAGTAATACTTGTTTTTTCTGTTTTCCTTATCAGTACTTCCTTTGTGCTTGCCGAAACGAGCCTTGAACCCTCTTATTTTCCTTCACTGATTTCCAGTATCCGAATCAAGACCCCTTTATCTTTCTGCGATGAAGAGGTTCCGCTGGATAACAGGGAGGTCCTGGAGCGACTTGAAAAAGAAATTTTAATTACACTTTCCGACCGGACTCAGGTCATTCTTTGGATAAAGCGATCCAACAGATATATGCCGTATATCGAAGAAATATTGAAGGAAAATAATTTGCCTGGCGATCTTAAATATGTCGCTATTATTGAGAGCGCCTTAAGACCCCATGCCGGTTCACGGAAAGGGGCTATCGGATTCTGGCAGTTTATGAAGGAAACGGGTCTCAACTACGGTTTGATCATTGACAAATACAAGGATGAACGCAGAAACATTTTTGCTTCCACAAAAGCGGCCGTTAACTACTTCAGGGCACTTTATGCCGATCTTGGTTCATGGACACTATCTGCCGCAGCTTATAACATGGGTGAGGATAAACTAAAATCGGAAATACAGGAGCAAAAAGTCAGTAACTATTACAAGCTATACCTTTCCATCGAAACCCAAAGGTATATTCTCAGGATCATTGCTGCCAAGCTAATCTTATCCGATCTTGAAAAATACGGGTTTATATTAAATGAGAGCGATCTTTACCCCCCGCTGCAATTCGATCGTATTGACCTGACATTATCCCAAAGAGTTCCCATCCATATCATTGCCCAGTCCGCAGGAACATATTTTAAAGCCATAAAGGATCTAAACCCTGAACTCAGGGGACATTATATCTGCGAAGGCGCTCACTCAATTCTGGTGCCTAAAGGCAGCGCGGTGGATTTTCATCCAAGATTTGAAAAAAATTTTGCAGCGTGGTCATCAGAAAATAACGAACGTACTTATTTAGTAAAAAAGGGTGATCATCTGACTGCAATTGCCGAGCGATTTAACGTTTCTTTGCAAGACCTTCTTATATGGAATAATCTGAAACTTAAAAATCACATACATCCGGGAGATCGGCTGACTGTTTACCTGGATGAAAAACAGCAGGGTAAAGAGATTAAAAAATAATGAAACCTTTTGCATTCGACCTTGATGAAGCGGACATAAAAAGGCAGCGCCATAAAGCAAGACAGCTCAGAGAGTCCCAGTGGTGGAAGCGGTGTCTGGCAAAAGGTATATGCCATTACTGCAAACGCCCGACCCCTGCCAAAGAATTGACCATGGACCATATCGTTCCTGTTTCACGCGGTGGGAAAAGTACCAAGGGTAATGTGGTCCCTGCCTGTAAAGAATGTAACAATAAAAAAAAGCAGCTCCTTCCCATAGAGTGGGATGAATACCTGAAAAGCTGATTTAAAGCCAAATAAGGGATAGGGGGGAATCTCTACTCAGTTCGTCCTGGGAAGCGCCCATTTGCCCGTACAAGCGTTAACAAAAATATCGAGAAACTGACGTACGGCAGCTATCTCGCTGAGACTGGATTTGAACCAGCCCCAATAAACAGATTCCCACGGCGGCAATGATCGTCTCTGCCTGTATGGGTTTAACTGAAAAGATAGGGGGCGTGTACGGAGTGTTGTACTATTTGTTAACGCTTGTACGGGCAAATGGGCGCTTCCCCGGACGAACTTAAAGTTTCATGCATCGTTGGGTCCAGTTGGGTATGAAAATTCATGAAAAACAGTATCACAATCATTAAATCCCAAGGGGTTCATAAAAAAGGCCATTGATGAGAACCTCCCCGATTCTTTAGCTAAATACTACCGATTTTTCCACCTCGGTACATTTTTTTCAATAAAGGCTTTAATACCGTTTTGGGCATCCTCGGCCATTAAATTCATGGTGATGGTATGTTTGGCATAATCAAGGGCTTTATCATCCGTCTGGTCTGCCTGCGCATAAAAACCCTGCTTGCCGATTGCTAACACAAACCTGCTTGATTCGGCAATCTGACCTGCCATCTTTCGAGTCTCTTGGTCTAAGTCCTGGTAGCTGACCACTTTGTTAATCAAACCCAGTTCTTTTGCTTCCTGTGCTGAAAAATAACGCCCGGTCAAAAGCATTTCCATTGCTGCTTTTCTGCCGATTGCCCGTGTAATTGCCACCATGGGCGTGGTACAAAAAAGACCAATTTTTACCCCTGGAGTGGAAAACTTGGCCCCCTCCTCGGCTACAATAAGATCACACCAGGCTGCCAGCTGGCACCCGGCAGCAGTGGCCACTCCCTGCACCTGGGCAATCACGGGCTGTGGAATTTCATGAATCATCTGCATCATCTTGGTACATTGATCAAAGATAAACTTGTATTCCTTTATGCCGTCACTGATCATTTCTTTCATATAATGCCCGGCGCAAAAATGCCTTCCAGCAGCTTTAAGAATAATGACTTTAACGGATTCATCTGCAGATACCGCAGATAAAGCATGTATTATTTCCCCAATCATTTGCTTAGATAATGCATTGATTTTTTCAGGGCGGTTTAATGTTAAAAATGCTATTTCTCCTTCAGTAGCAAACAGAATTTCTTTATATTTCATGCGCCGTCGCCTCCCTCGCAAAGATAAAAGTCTTCGCTGCTGCTGCAATCCAGGATACATATCTTATGGAAATTTATGCCTATGTGTTTACCAACAAAAAATTGACAATTTGCGCCAAAAATTGACAATTTTCGTCATAAGAATGACGCTTTTTGTCTCTTTTGTAAAACATATTTTTGGCTATGCGATGTAACTATTTGTTAATACAGCTAATAAAAATTTTTATCACTTTGGCACGAATATTGAATGTACTCACTGTAACTGTTTAAATTTTTACTATTTTTTGAATATGTCGTTCTTTGATTAGAAAATCCATTTTAAGGCTTCTCATGTGTGCGTGCATCTTTTCAGACGGGTGTCAAAATAAGAAAATAATTAGACATGCACCGAACGAGAATAACGGCATTACGGGAAGCCGACTTTTTATATATTGAATGTCGCCATGATAACGGGTCAGAGTTTTTCACCATTTTTTTAGTATGTCGCTCTTTGATTAGAAAATTCATTTTAAGACTTCTCATGTGTGCGTGCATCTTTTCAGACGGATGTCAATAATAAGAATAAAATTAGACATGCACCGAACGAGAATAACGGCATTACGGGAAGTCGACTTTTTTACATAGGGAAATATCAATCCCGGGTATTCTACAAATACGGATAGAACATTTCTTCAATTGGCTGTGTTTGATTGACTCCACCCCGAATGGGGATGACGGCTCAACGGACATAAAAAAGCGCTGAAACAAACTTTTAAATCCTCAGAAAAAGGGCAGAGCCTTAAAAGGCTCTGCCCTTTTTTATTATTTGAAATTTGTATAAACGGAAGACCTTATTGAAACAGTCTGTTATCTATTTTTCATCCAAGATCCGGGTATTAACCCTCCAATCACTGCACACTCCAGACCGAACGGAAGATATCCTGCATACCCCAGTATCGGCATCTCAAAAATTGGAAAACGATGAACGAATGAAATGCTGTACTCCCATTTTGCCAGACTGAAATAATTCCACGTCTCCCAGAAACATCCGCATATAAGAGCCGCCAAGGCAGAAGATATCACCATGCGCCAGTCACCGGCAGCAATTCCAGATAAAGCATGATTTTCTTCAAACAGTGTCATGACTGAAATAATGATAACAAAAGGAGAAATCCAGACAAGGGGAAAAAGATAATCCGGCCACACCCCAACCCCGAAAAGCCCGATCCCTGACAAAACAAGGCTGACTGTGGCCACCGGCTTGGATTTAGCCTTTTTAATTTTTAAAAAATTTACAAAGCCTGTCTCAAGCCATGAAGAAGTAAAAATCAAATCCCTGGTTCCCAACACGGCTGGAAGAACCGTTGAAAATGAAAGGGTTGCATACAAAAAATATTCCCCGGGACTAAAATCAACCCCCACATAATACCAGTTTTGCACAAACCGGTTTAAGTATTCAAAAAACCACCAGAATATTGCACTGACAGGAAAAAGCAAAACAAAATATCCAGCCCGGTTGATCATCATACAATACCCGGTTCTTCCATAGCAAAGTGCATTGACGACCAGGATAAAGGAAATCCATAGGGGAAAAAATGTATGTGGCTGAAAACAGGCAAACCATGAAAACCGTGTCCATGCAAAAAGCCAGGCAACAATGCCGGTGAAAACGCCAACCCAGCCCCACCAGGGAAAAGAAAATTTAGTTAAATAACCGGTGCGGTCGGATTTGAAACCCTTAAAGCCTCTGACTATCAGGGGGAAAACTGTTGCGATAATGAAAAGAGCGTAAGCGGCAAAAACAATCCACGAAAAGGATGCATGGCTGATATGTTGCGATTTTGGAGGAAATTCAAAATATGGCGTAAGCGAATACCCGGCCAGTATTACTCCTAAAAGGGGCAGCATAATCAGCATCCCGGCCAGAATAAAAAATTTTAGTAAAATACCTTTCATATCACCATGGCTTTCTTATTCATATGTTTACCCCATTTTGCTAACCGCCTGTTTAACTTCATCCACATGCCATCTCGCTTTAATCACTTTGGTCCCTTTTCTTACGGAAAGTATCCTTGGTGCTATCCCCGTTTCGGCTATGGTCCGCCCCTCGAATAGGCCCGCTTCCGCCATATAAAAGTGGCTAAGGAGCAATTCCAAATGCTTTTTTCTATCTATGGCATTTGGCTAATATACCTCCGATGTTACCTCTCCGATCTTTTTACCAGTCCCACTGAAAATGCCAGTAAAAATTGGGCGGTGTAATATAACGGAAGCCCGATGAGGCGATTATAAAAATGCTCCATGACGAATCGCTGATGCGCCACGAATATATCTGAAACATAGAAAGACATTGCGCCCGCCAAGATAAGCCAGGCGCCCAACCTTGGAACTTCGGGGTTGCGAAACACCGCCCACGCACCGGCCACCATCAGGGAAATCACCACAATATAGAATGTAACCGGCACGAGCATATTTCCCAAATGGGGTAAAAGCCACAGGTAAATGCATCCACTGATCGCGGTGACCAGGATGTTAACCGGATTGATCCAGTACACGCACCGGGTAAGGATAGTAAACGCACCAATATATAGTACATGACCCGCAAGAAAGGCCACCAGCCCGACTCTGAAAGCGGTCAACCCTGGCAAAGCCAGACACACATCTCCCATAAGTCCGAAAATAAGTCCTATAAGAACCAATTTGAAATATCTGGGTAAGCTCTTGGGTTGGGTCACCGCGATGATTACGAATAGAATAGAAAGTGGCGTCTTGAACATCAACACCAACCAGTTGTTTCCGGTACTCTCCGCCCCCACAAGGGCAACCAGAAGGCTGACCGCGACAAAGATCAACAGATTCCTAAGCATTTGCCCTCCTTTACTGCCCGTTTCTCTTTACAAGGGTATGGCTATTCTTAGGCCTGGTTTTATCCAGTGAAGAAAATACAGATTGAAAAACTAGTTCGATTTTTCCATCAAGCGCCTCTGTTCCAAACGCGATTTGAGTTTGGAAAACTTATTCATGTCGGTATGGGGCAGGAACAAAGCCGCCACATAATGATCCATATAGGAAGCCGTTTCCGATAACTCAAAATTGGTCATCTTTTTGGTCACCTCTCCCACATCCATACGAATGTGGTTGGACAGCGCGCTCATTCTTGCACCCATCAGTGAGCTGTTTCCAATAAAGGTAATCTTACCCGGATCCATTTCTGGCAGCAGACCGATGGTCATCGCTTTTTCCAAATCCACATAGCTGCCAAATCCTCCGGCCAGGATAATATGTTCTATCATTTCCATATCCATTCCCACTTCATCCAGAAGGGTCTGAGCTCCGCTGTATATGGCCCCTTTGGCCCGAATGAGGTTTTCAATGTCGATTTCCGTCAAAACAATATCTCTGTCAATCTGGGTATCCTCTTTCCAGGCAACCACATATTCCCATACACCATCGGTCTCACGGATACGCTGTGTTTTCAAGTCCCGGTTGAATTTTCCCTGATTGTCAATAATCCCCATTTCAAACATGGTCGCCACCATGATGATCAGCCCGGAACCGCATATACCCTTGGGCCTTGTATTTCCGATGGTGATATTCATCGGTTCCAGGGTTATGGGGTTTACCGAAAAATCTTCAATTGCCCCTTTGGCCGCACGCATGCCGAACTGTATCCCCCCACCCTCAAATGCCGGACCGGCGGAACAGGCGGCGCAGGCAAGCCAGTCTTGGTTGCCGATCACAATTTCGGCATTGGTGCCAATATCCATGAAAAGGGTTAATTCTTCACTTCGGTAAATACCGGAACCCATCACACCGGCAACAATATCTCCTCCCACATAGCTTGAAATTTGCGGGTAGACCAGGGCTTCAACATGATCCCCCAGGTCAAGACCCAAACTTACTGCGTTTATCGGTGGATAAATGGTCGCCGCCGGCACATAGGGGCCACGCCGGATGTACCTTGGATTCACTTTTAAAAACAGCTGGCTCATGGTGGTGTTCCCGGCCAGGGTAATGGTCGACACCTCGTCACGCTCAATCTTGCCCTGCTTAATAATTTTACCAATGATATGATTAATCGATTTAATAACCACTTCGTGGAGCTTTTCCAGGCCGCCGGGCTTTTCCGCATACACAATCCGAGTGATCACATCCTCTCCATAGCTGATCTGTCGGTTAAAATCACCGGCCTGAGCGATGATGTTGCCGTTGGTAAGATCGATTAGTTCACCATAAACCGTTGTTGTTCCGATATCCACGGCAATGGCAAAACTCCGGTTGGTGGTATCTCCCGGCTCCACATGAATGATGTTTGATTTCCTGCCTTTCTGGACAGGCCGGGAAAGGGTCGCCGTCACTTTAAAATTATCTTCCCTGAGCACATCCGGCAGTTTTCGAATCACCGGAAGACTGACTACCAGGCGGTGCTCATCATGGTTCAGTTTCAAAAATCCGATCAGCCGGGTGGTGTCCGGGAGGTTATCCTGTTTGGAAGGTTCCGGCAGTTCAAGATATTTCTTCTCCACCGGCGGTACGAAAAGCCCCTCTTCTTTTAATGCCTCAAAATCCGGCTGCTTTATAAGTGCCGTTCGCCTGGCGGTGCTTTGCATATTCAGCACCTTTGCATCCACCTCTGACTCCACAGGGACGCGAACCGTCACATTTCCTCGAATGATGGATTTACAGGCCAGACGATACCCTTTTTCTATATCAGCCTTACTCAGCTTCTCGCTAATTCCCCCCTCTATATTTCCCTGTTCTATAATGACACGGCATTTCCCACAGACCCCCTCCCCTCCACAGGAGGCATTTATATGGACTCCGGCTTCCATGGCCGCCCGTATCAGACGCTCACCGTCCTCAACCCTGATCTCCTTGTTGTGTGGAAGAAATAATACTTTGTAATCACTCATTGATATGACTCCTTTTTATCTGGTGCATTAACAAATAGGGTTAGCCATTGTTTTTTCTTTTATTGGGTGGATGATACGGGGTGGGAGCCGGTTGCGGAACCGGAATCTTCCTGGGATCAGGATATTGATCACGAAGTTTAAACCATTGGTCAACCTGATAAGTTAAATGAAGTAAACGAGCATTTATAATTTTTCGATACTTTTCCAATTGTTCCTTGCTATCACTTGCAGGAACATAAATCGGTTCTCGATCAATGATCATAACCAATTTAGAAAAGGGTGTTGGGATAATGGTACGATCCCAGCTATTCACTCGAATATTCGATTCGGCATACCATATATGCAGAAGAATCGGTGCACCGGTTCTGGCTGCAGCCTTAACTATTCCGTGTTTAGAAACATAAGGTGGACCTTTGGGGCCGTCAATAGCAAGCCCGCCTACATTTCCTCTTTTAACATGTTCAATAAATATCTCTAAAGCCTCCTGCCCTCCTTTACCAATACCGCTGCTCCCCCGTGGTGTAACATATCCAAAAAACCGCAAAAGAGAGGTTAATAACTCACCATCCCGGCTGCGGCTTGTCATCAACGCTCCGTTTAAATTTCTAAAATAGTATACCGTAAAGAGCATCGACCGGTGCCAACTGGCACTAAGTGCTCTGCCTTGATTTTCACGGATACATTTTGTTAATTCCCTGTGGCCAAAAATATACTTCCTACAGGAAATAAATAATAAGTACATCAATATCCAAACAAAAAAACTTCCGCAAAACGCTGCCAATTTATTCATTAAAAAATGCTTCGAATTATTTTTTTTGCTAAAAGGTTATTCTACACGTCTTTCAATCAGTTGGGTCTATATTGAGATAATCCAATAAAGGAATGCGTTATATTTGTCAAGGTTAAGACCACGGATTGAGGCGGAAAAACTCCGGCAGAAGCTGGATCTTTGATAACCGGTAAGAGTTGTTAACTTTTTATCAAATTGTTAATTAAAATTAGGTAAACTTTTTCCCTTACAGACTTAATTTAGGCATTTTATTCCCACAGTTTTAGATCAGGAAAGGAAGACTTCTTTATAACTACTTGAAAATCAAACACATAATACAATGCAGGCAATTTGGTATAAATTTTGCTCACAACTAGTTTTAAACCAGCTTGATACTCACATTCTTCCAACTTCAAATATTATATCAAAGGATTAGAGATGCGTAAAAACATAGGTTTTATTTCCACTCGCTTTTCCGGAACTGACGGAGTTTCCTTGGAGTCGAGCAAATGGGCCGAAGTTTTTGAAAATAGCGGACACTGCTGTTTCTGGTTCGCAGGAAAACTGGATAGAGAAAAGGAAAAAAGTTTTCTTGTCCCTGAAGCACATTTTCAGCATAAACAAAATGTATGGATTAACCAAAGGGTTTTGGGCGAAAAAAAAAGAGAATCTTCCGTAACTGAATCGATTCACGCTTTAAGATCGTATTTAAAATTTAAACTTGAAACATTTATCGCTCGGTTTAACATCGAGCTTTTAGTCGTTGAAAACGCCCTGACTATCCCGATGAACATTCCCCTGGGCATCGCTTTGGCGGAATACATTTCTGAAACACAAATTCCCACCATTGCCCATCACCATGATTTTTACTGGGAAAGGACCCGGTTTTCCGTCAATGCCGTTGGCGAATATCTTACCATGGCGTTCCCTCCTAACCTTCCCAATATTCAACATGTGGTGATTAATTCTGCCGCACAAAAAGAACTGGCCCATCGCCGGGGAATTTCGGCTACAATTATTCCCAATGTTCTGGATTTTGAAAATCCTCCTTTAATGAATGGAAAACGTACCAAGGATTTTGACAAAAAATTTGGATTGAAAGTGGATCACACCATGATTTTACAACCGACCCGGATGATAAGGAGAAAAGGGATCGAACTTGCCATAGAACTGGTCAAGGCGTTGGATAGTAAGCGCTGCAAACTGATTATATCCCATGAATACGGAGACGAGGGACTGGAATACGTGGAATGGATTAAAGAACACGCATCCGATCATGGGGTAGATCTTCGTATTGCGGAAAGCGATATTGCAAGCCCGTGGAACAATAACGGAGACCATCAACAGAATTGTTCTCTGTGGAACGTCTATCGCCATGCAGATTTTATTACCTTCCCCAGTCTTGCGGAGGGATTCGGCAATGCCTTTCTTGAA
The DNA here is from genome assembly GCA_034189135.1 of Thermodesulfobacteriota bacterium. Lineage (NCBI taxonomy): Bacteria > Pseudomonadati > Thermodesulfobacteriota > Thermodesulfobacteriota bacterium. Next base: position 22,570 of record JAXHVO010000049.1, read on the forward strand.
GCCATTTATTTTAAGAAACCGATACTGATCAACCGCTACGATACTTATGTCACGGATATCGAGCCCAAAGGGTTTGACCTGGTTGCCATTGACGGATTTTTAACCAGAAAGGCAGTTCAAAGCGTGAGGGATATATTAAGCTCGCCCATACGAAGAAAAAGAATGGTGGATAAAAATTATGAAATTGCCTCTGCCTGCTATTCCTACTCCGTGCTTCGAAAGCACCTCAATACCATGATACAGAGTATCTTCGGCGACAGCGCCCCCCGGATATGCTTTGAACCGACCTGTCGACAGCACAAGCCATGCTTAAAGGAAAAGAAGTATCCTGCCCAGGTATCTGGATAAAAGCTGTCTGCATTTATCACCTGCATACCTTTCACAAAAAGTATGTTTTATTAATTCGATTATATTGGTATAGTCTTTCCCATAAACATTTTCCGTTTTAAATGATGAAAAACTCGTATAGAAGAAATCGTATAGAAAGAACAGTTTAACCATTTTATAATTAAAGGAAAATCATGAATTTTCAGCAAGCAGATTTGAATGATTTAATAAAAGCAAAGACGTTACTGGAGCACCCGGGTATTGCAGCAAAAATCACCCATTTACTTGGTACCCCAATCGAGAAAGGATTTGGCCTTCTGCCGGAAAATTGGAACGTAAAAATCGGGGAAGTAACCCAGGAAGCACTATCCAAGGCAATTCATGCAGCAGTTTTTACCATGAAAGATTCGCAGGGTAAAGACGCATCAAATATCTGGCATAAAATAGCGGTGGCAACCACAGGTGGCCTGGGAGGTTTCTTTGGACTGCCGGCATTGGCAGTAGAACTGCCCATATCTACCACCATCATGCTTCGATCCATCGCTGATATTGCGAGAAGCGAAGGTGAAACAATCAGTAGCATTGAGTCTCAACTGGCGTGTATCGAGGTATTTGCTTTAGGTGGGTCCAGCCAAGCTGATGATGCTGCTGAATCGGGTTATTTCGCCGTTCGTGCAGCATTGGCACGATCGGTGACAAAGGCGGCTGAATATCTAACAGAAAAAGGTCTGGCTGAAGAAGGCGCCCCTGCTCTTGTTCGGCTGATCATGCAGATTGCAGAGCGCTTCAGTATTCAAGTATCGGAAAAAGCTGCAGCGCAAGCAGTTCCTGCCATAGGAGCGGCAGGAGGAGCCATTATCAATACATTATTTATTGATCATTTTCAGGATATGGCCCGTGGTCATTTTATCATACGTCGCCTGGAAAGAAAATATGGGAAAGCAACCGTGGAAGCGACATACAAGAGTGTTTAGAAGCGGTCGGTGGCCGGTAAAATAATATGCGGCTCTTATTGATTATCTTCAATCCACGGAAAGTTTAAATTAAAAGTTGACCCTACACCCACTTTGGATTTCGCTGTGAGTGTTCCCCCCAATCTTTCCGCAAATCTCTGCACTATGGGCAACCCGAGACCTGAGCCTTTGGTGCCTTTGGTGGTAAAAAAGAGCTGAAATACTGCATTCATCCGGTCTGGTTCGATCCCGCAACCATTGTCGCTGACAGCGATGTTGAGATGATTTTGTTCGTCAATACTTGTCGAAATAGTAATGATACTTTTGTTTTTCTCTTTAACCGCATCATTGGCGTTGACCAACAGGTTGAGCAGGGCGCGCTGCAAACCGGATTCATCCATCATCCATTTCCTGAGATTTGGATCAAGGTCCACCACCAATTTATTTCCCTTGTCGTTAAGATCGTCTTGAAAAACACGACGATAATTGAGCACTAGCGAATTAATATCAAGCAACTCCAATTTAACTGGATGCACACGTGTAAAATCGAGCATATCGGTGGATAGTTTGTTTATCTGATCAAGGTATCGGCTTAAAACCTGCCAGATTTTTTGCAGCTTTTTATCCGCCTTACCGTTTACATACGTACTCATCAATTCTTCAGCGCCCTGATTGATATGCTGCAAATTTTTGATATTATGAGCCATATTTGTGATGGTCAGGCCCACGGCCGCCATTTTTTCGTTCTGTAAAGCCTCTTTCTGTAAACGATGATTCTCTATGGTGAAGGCCATTTCATTTGCTACAGCGGCGGTAAATTCCAGATCGTTTTGGGTAAAAGCATCCATTATCTGGCTGGTATCCAGATGAAACACGCCGATTACTCTCTCTCTGACCATGAGCGGGACACACAAAATGGAATTAAGATCATGCACCATGATGGATTCCCCCGTTTCAAAACGGGAATCATCCATGGCATCCCGGCTGACCAATGCAAGTTTTTCTTTAACCACCTTGTTAATGATTGTTTTGCTGACCGGAATAACCTCTCCATCGGGATTTTTATCACGATATTTAACCACACGTGCTTCAAGAGGATCTTTTGGAGTTGATCTAAGCATAGCCACCACCCGTTCCGCTGAAGGAAGGGCGTTGAATATGAAATCGGTCCCCATATTCAAAATTTCATTCACATTTTTTGCATATCTTAATTTGTCGTTCAACCGGTACAGCAGTAACAGTCGGTTGCGATCACTCAGCGCTTGTGCTGTACTGACGTCTTCTTCGTCTTTTGGATCAAGAAATGTCTGAGCCGCGGATTCTGCCTTGTGTGCGATCATATCAGGCAGCTGGACATCATCCTCTTGGAGAGAAACGGTATCTTCAGTGGATGCATAGGTTAAATCAGAATCAACATGCGCCGGGTCTTTGAGTGCAAATATAAAAGACCGGTCACCGAACATAATCTGGTCATTATGCTTAAGAACAATATTTTTGATTCGTTTTTTGTTTACGTACGTACCGTTATATGATTCTAAATCAGACAGAAGATACTTGCCATCGATTAATGATATCTTTGCATGATTGCGGGATACCGATCCCTGGGCAAGATAGATGGTGTTTGATCGATTTCGCCCTATCGTTATGACACCCGGATCAAGACGAATTGGTCTGGAAAATGTTTCTTCCGGCAGGGGAATAAGATAGACGTATGGAATATCAGGAAGATTATCCGTCATAATAACACGATCCCCGGTGTTTTCCGGTCATAACGAAAGGCGCTGCCGGAATTTTTATCAATCAATATCATCTTTGAGTCCGATTTTTGAAAAATCCTGTTCGGCGAAAACGGATTGGGTTGAAATCTCGATATGGGTACCATGATCGTATAAATCACCATGCTTGGTATTCTTCGTTATGAAATGCCCCTTCTCATCCAAATACTAAAAAGTTATATTTTATCAGATTGAGCATATATTGTCAACAAACCGTAATTCCTAGACTGACTGTTTGTTGGGATTAAAACTGAGAGGGCAATCTTTAAAAACCCAAAGGTTTAAAGGTGCCCGGTAGTTGTAAAAATATCGGCACTCACGCCAAACTCTTTTATATACAATCATCTTGTCAAAATTAAAGATACATGATAGTTTAAGATAACTATAGTCATTCCCCTAAATTTGTTCCGTTTTGAATGAAGAAACTGTCTGAGTGTATGAGTCTGAAGCGGACAAGTATAAGGGTTTTTCATCGTTTAAAACGGAATATATTCATTAGAAACAAACATTCGTTTTTCCATCTTAGTTTGGTTCGTCCGTGAAATCGCCTGTTTGCCCGGACAAACCTTAGGTTTCATGCATCGTTGTGCCCGGTCGGCCATGAAAAATTATGACAAACAGTATCACATGAAAGGAGACAGGCAGTGAAACACAGATTATTAATGATTCCCATCTTATTAATGGTTATTATCAGTTGCAGTTATCATGTCCCATTAAGCCACCAGCTGGTTGTACCCAATTCTCCCCAACCAAAGTATGATCAAAAAATACTGGTGGTGATGTCCAGAGCACAGGCTCAGAAGGTAATAGAGTATTCTCCCCAGCTGGGTGACACCTATGTATTTAAGGGGGGACCCGCATTAAAAGACCTGGTTATTGATATATTGGGTCAACTTTATAAAAAAGTCGCTTATGCCGAATCCAGAGATATGGCGAACACCAGCTATGATCTGGCTGTTGAAGTAAGTTTAAAAAGCCATGAGATATCAATGAATATATACAAGGGCAATACCGTAAAACTTGGCATTGATTATACCATCTATGATCCCAAAGGAACGCTTATAAAAAACATACCCACTCACACCTCTTCAATGGATAAATACAGTGGCGGTGAGCTGGTTACAACCTTTGTGGTTGGGGCTTTTTATAATATTGGTAAAATGAAAGAAAAAACAGGTGCCGCCTGGGACAAGGCGGCAATAAACTCCATTGGAAAATTAATAGACCACCTGTTGATCATCACCAAGCCTTAGCATTGATCCAATGGTAGATTGAATGAATACCGGGCCAAACAAAAAACCGTGCCTTTTTTTCATCTTTACGGTCAATTTTGAGACAGCCTGAAAATCTTTATGATACCGGGTTGTATTCCATTTGGCCAAAAGCCCGGGTGGCTCGGTGATTTCTGCTAGATTAAAAAGGCCTGATTAGGCACTTTCATAGCAACTTTCAACATCACCATAGCTTTTGGCGCCCAAAAAATCGGCAATTGCTCTGTCATAAGCGGCGGTGTGTTCAAACGCCTTTTGTGCCAGACCGTATCTGAGCTTAAGTGATATCGATCCGTTATTTGCCTGCATATGGGATAAAATGGTTGCATAATCCAAAGGATCAACAACCGATGCAACCCTGATGAAGTTTTTGGCACTGGCTCTGATCATGCAGGGCCCGCCGATATCTATATTGCCCCTGGCCTGTTCAGTCGTCACATCGGGTTTTGCAATCGTCTCTTTAAATGGATAAAGATTGACAATCACCATGTCAATGGGCACACTGTCTGTTCTTTTCAGGTCTTGACTGTGAGAGTCATTATAGGTTTCGGTTAAAAGACCCAGATAGATTTTAAAATCGAGCGTCTTTACCAGGCCTCCCTGAGTTTCCGGCTGACCGGTGTAGTCTGAAACCTGCATCAGATACGATCCGAAACCTTCTCCAAGAATTTCTTTGATCCGGTTAAAAGTCCCCCCGGTTGAAAACAGTTTTATCTGTGGATTTATCCTGATAAGCTGTGGAACCAATTCGTCCAAGCCGTTTTTATCCGATACGCTCACAAGTACATTTTTTACCTTTACCAGATCATCTATTTTTTGAACCACATTAATGCCCATAACGTTTACCTTTCTCCTTTATACTCTTTTAAAAACTGATTAAAAAAATGATCCATGAATGCATGACGTTCATCTGCCAGTTTCCTGCCCTCTCTGGTCAATATTCGATCCCGAATTTTACAAAGCTTTACCTTATACTCTCTGTAACCCGTGTCATCCACTGAATATGGCTTTGTATTTTCTATATTCACCTGAGGATTATGAAGCCTGGCACCTACCTCCCCGGCAAAGAGAAATGCCCTTGCCACTCCCACGGCACCGATTGCATCAAGTTTGTCCGCATCGAACAATACCTTGGCTTCTTTTGTCTCCGGGATATGGTTCCCCCTGAATCGATGGGATCTGATGCAGTGAATAATATTTTGTTTTTGTTTTTTTGAAAGGGAAAGTCTATCTACGATGGGTTCTGCCATCTGAGCACCCTTTTGTGCGTGACACACCACACCGTTTGAAGCATCCTGGGTTGACCGGCCGATATCGTGCAAATATGCGGCAATGAGTAGCACATCCATATCAACGCCTTCAGCCCTGCCGATTTGTTCACACAGCCGGCAGACCCGAAGTGTATGCTCCCAGTCATGGCTGCCGCGGGCCCCACTAAAATGCCCCTTTGCTACTTCCCGAATATCATGAAGCACATTATCCACCCAGTTTGTAGTGTTTTTTGACATTATGGCGAATACTCCAGGTGCATGACATTCCTTCAGGGAAAGAGACCAGATCTCCCTTTTTCATTTCAACCGGATCCCCGCCATCAGGGGTGACCACCACCTCACCTTCAAGGAAATAACAAGTTTCATCCTCACTATAAGTCCAGGGAAATTCCGACACTTCCTTTGTCCAAATCGGCCAATCATAAATTCCATCCCTCTGCAACCGATTTTCATCGAGATTTCGTTCAACTTTGATTTTACTCATGCTGACCTCCTAACCAGAACAAACCTGAAAAAAAGATTTTTTATCACCAAAAGGCAAAAGGCCCTCGATACGATCTGTGGAGACTAAGGCTTAGGCGAAAACACGTAACAGAATCCGGCAACGCAACCACACCTTGTTGGCAGAAAGCCACCATCAATGGCCTATACAATGTTGCTACGCGTTTTGTTTTTATTACTATTTTCATGGCACAAATTCAAGCGACTTTATTATCCACATTACTCCACCAGTATTTAAATGCTCTTGACAGTGTTAACATTAATGAATTATTATAAAAACTATATACAAATGATATTTTTTTCTTGACATCTATTGATAAATGTAGTTTTATTGATACAAAGTGGATAAAAGTGGCTATATATGGAGAATTTTTAACCATCTCGCAGGGTGATTTATGTTTAGAGGCAGCTCGGTTCATACCATAGATTCCAAAGGAAGGATTATCATTCCGGCACGATTTCGTAACCTGATCAAAGCCGAAAACTCTAACAGTCTCATGGTTTCAAAGCTGGATAAATGCCTGGTGGCCTATCCGATTGAAGAATGGCATAGAGTCGAGTCAAAGATTTTGTCCCTGGCTGAAAAAAGTGACACCATGCGGCGTTTCAGAAGAGTTTTTATCGGCGGCGCTTCTGAATGCCCCTGTGATAAACAGGATAGAATTCTGATACCACCTTTATTAAGACAGTACGCCGATTTCAAAAAGGAAATTACCCTTGTTGGCGTACTTACCCATTTTGAAATCTGGTGCCGGGAACAATGGGAAAAAGAAAATTTGGCTATGGAAAAAGATATGAAAAACGAAGAGGTAAGAAAAGAAATTGCAGGATTAGGACTTTGATTTCATGCAATATCATCATATTCCTGCAATGCCTGTGGAAGTAGCCGGTTACCTTAATTGCAGGCCGGGAAAAACCTATGTAGACTGCACCCTGGGAGGCTGCGGCCATGCGGTGGATATTTGCAAAAGAATTATTCCCGACGGTCTGTTGATAGGCATAGATCAGGATATGGATGCCATTAAAAATGCAAAAATAAAACTGAGGCCGTATGAACACTGTATCCACCTCTTTAATGACAACTTTACAAATCTGAAAACTATTCTTTCACATCTGAATATCTCTTCAGCAGATGGCATTCTGCTCGACCTCGGGCTTTCACTTTATCAACTCGAATCAAGCGGACGCGGGTTCAGTTTCCAAAGGGATGAACCTTTAGATATGCGGATGAATATCCAGTCGGCGATTACTGCTGAAGAAATTATCAACAAATCGAGTGAAGAGCGCCTTAGAAAAATTTTTTCAGATTACGGCGAAGAACACCGTGCAAAACAGATTGCACACAAACTAGTAAAAATAAGAAAACACAAACCGATCAAAACCAGCGAACAACTGGCCGGAATCGTCGCCGGTGCCGCCACCAAAGGAAAACCTGTATATCAAAAAATTCATCCGGCTACCAGAGTCTTTATGGCGCTCAGGATTGCGGTGAACAAAGAATTAGAAAGACTGGAATCGTTCATGGAAAATGTGGCTGATTATTTAAATCCCGGTGGGCGACTATGCGTACTGTCATTTCATTCTCTTGAAGACCGGATAGTAAAACGCAAAATAAAAATCCTTGAAAAAGGATGTATCTGCCCACCACAGTTTCCAAAATGTGTTTGCAACAAAAAAAGTGTGCTGCGCTCTTTGACCAAAAGGGTCATTCGTCCGACTAAAGAAGAAATCGCAAAAAATCCCATGGCCAGAAGTGCGAGGCTAAGAGCGGCAGAAAAAATATAAATTTTACAGAATATTATGGAAAAAGATATTCGTCACATTAAAAATATCAGAACCTGGATAATTTTTTTATTTGTTTTTATCGCACTGCTTCTTATTTACACATGGTGCAGGATTCAGTGTGTCCAGACAGGCTATGAAATATCAAAAGCAGTAAAAATAAATGAACAGCGCATGGCTCGTAATAACAACCTGAAAATCGAACATGCGTGGTTGAAATCTCCGGAGCGTATCGCAACAAAAGCAAAAGAAGAGCTCGGCTTAATCATGCCGACAGCCAAGCAAATAATTGTAATTCCATGAAATCAATCAAAAAAAGACATATAAATTTTCGCCTGGCTTTGGTCATTTTTCTTTTTATAATTTTATTTACTGCCATAGGTGCCAGAGCTGTATATCTGCAAGTTTATTGTGGCCCGTGGCTTGCCCAAAAAGCAGCCGATCAGTATGAAAGATCCTTTGAACTGGCAGGGAACCGCGGAACCATTTACGATACTAACTTTGCCAAGATGGCTGTAAGTAATCTGGCAACCTCCATTGCCGCGTATCCCAAACAAATAAAAAATGCAGGGGAGTCGGCAAAAGTACTTTCACCCATATTGAAGGTGAACAGGAAAATCCTGAAAGAAAAACTTATCAGTGAAAAGCCATTTGTATGGATCAAGCGTCAGTCTTCACCGAATGAAACAAAAGCAGTAAAAAAACTCAAGCTCGAAGGAATCGCTTTTATTCCCGAATACAACCGCTTTTATCCTCTAAAAACACTGGCTGCCCAGGTGATTGGCTTTACCGGTACAGACGGTAATGGCCTGGAAGGAATCGAATTTTATTACGATTCATATTTAAGAGGCACCAAGGGCAACTTTACTATCTTAAAAGATGCGTTTGGCAATGGATTTGTCTCAGGAGAAGGAAATGTTCCTGATCATAGCGGAAAGAATATTATACTTACAATAGACAAAACCATTCAATACATCACCGAAAATGCCCTGGAAAGAACCGTAACATCTTTTTCAGCCAAATCCGGAATGGCCATTGTAATGGTGCCAAAAACAGGGGCCATGCTGGCCATTGCGCACTACCCTTTTTTTAATCCGAATTCTTTTAAATACTTCCGAAGGGAGCTGTGGAGAAACAGGGCAATCACCGATCCGTTTGAGCCTGGATCAACCATGAAAATTTTCAGTGCTGCCGCGGCAATACAATCCGGCGGGTCATCACCGAATACCATCTATTTCTGTGAAAACGGCGCGTACAAGATAGGAAGGAAGACAATCCATGACAACGCATCACATGGATGGCTTTCCTTGCAGCAGATTGTCAAATACTCCAGCAATATCGGTGCGGTAAAAATCAGTGAAAAAATAGGACCCGAACGTCTATACAGTACCCTGCGTCATTTTGGTTTCGGGACAAAAACCGGAATCGACTGCCCAGGTGAAACTGCCGGTAGTTTGGCCCTTTATAAGCAATGGACCAAATTAGATACCGGGGCAATTTCCTTTGGCCACGGTATTTCAGTATCTGCCGTTCAACTGGTCGAAGCGGTTTCAGCCATCGCAAACGATGGGATTCTCATGAAGCCTTACCTGGTAAAGGCTATTACAGATAAGAATGGTCAGTATATCCATCGCTTCAAACCGCGAAAAATGAGGAGGGTCATTTCAACCCGTACGGCAAAAGAGATCGCAAAAATAATGAAAACCGTAATTACCAGAAACGGTACAGGGACGCTGGCCGCTCTTGAGGGATATTCTGTTTGTGGAAAGACAGGAACCTCTCAGAAAATCGGTAAAGACGGAACTTACTCCGAAGATAAATATATCGCATCTTTTACCGGGTTTACTCCTGCAGAAAATCCTGAAATTGCTGTTTTGGTAGTCATTGATGAACCTGTGGAAAAGTATTACGGCGGGATTGTTGCTGCCCCTGCATTTAAGAAAATTGCCCATGAAACGCTTAATCACCTGAACATATCTCCCACAGTTGAGTTGAACAAATTGACTTTTTCATTAAAAAAGAGGCCAGAGGGTGAAACTTTCCAGGATACTTAAGGCAGTCAAAGTAAATAGTATTTACCGTACAGGTAAACAGACTGCACCAAAAGATGGTTTTAAGCAAAATTTAAATCATGATCCTGATATTGGTTCGCTGCACTACAGAGCACAGGAAGTTCATCCCGGGGGGTTATTTGTAGCCATACCAGGGCTTGTTTCAGATGGTCATGATTTTATTGACCAGGCCCGTATCAGAGGCGCTTTGGCTGTTGTATCACAAAAACCGGTTCAATCTGATCACTCACTTATCCAAAACACCAGGCTGAACGAAGATGATTTAACAGTCATTGAAGTTGATAACTCCAGGAAAGCTCTGGCAGAAATATCGGCAGCCTTTTTCGGAAACCCGTCGCAACAACTGAATTTAACGGGAATAACCGGAACAAACGGGAAGACAACAACCGCATATCTTATTGAAAGTATACTGGTTGCCGCTGGAATAAACACAGGGGTTATCGGTACCATAAACTACCGATATAATGGTAAGGTTTTCGAAAACCCGGTAACCACACCGGAATCACTCGATTTGCAGAAAATCCTGGCGGGAATGCTGAAAGAAGGGGTCACTCACGTTGTGCTGGAGGTGTCTTCCCACGCCATTGATCTCTACAGGATAGAAAACTGCTGGATGGATACGGGCGTGTTTACAAATTTAACCCAAGACCACCTCGATTATCATGGTGATATGAATTCCTACTGGCTTTGCAAGAAAAAAATGTTTATCGAGCATCTGCCTTCAGGGATTAAAAAAGACCGTGCGCTCGCTGTAATCAATCGTGATAATTCGAAAGGAAGAGAACTTTTCAATATACTTCCTGTTGGTGGCATTTCCACCGGGCATTCAACAGATAACATGATATGGCCGAAAATGATTACACATAACTTAAATGGTATTACGGGAAAGATTTCAACACCTGCCGGAAGCTTCGATTTCAAGTCGTCGCTGGTGGGAAAACATAATATAGAAAATATTCTCTCTGCCACGGGTGTGGGAATCGCTCTCGATCTTTCTTTAGACACTATTAAGAAAGGCCTAGAAAATGTTTTCTTTATACCCGGACGCCTTGAAAGAATTGCCGGAAATAATGGACGTTTTGTATATGTAGATTATGCGCATACACCTGATGCTCTGGGCAATGTATTGGCTTCTTTAAAAGCAGTTTCGCCGAAAAAAATAATATGTGTATTTGGATGTGGAGGAGACAGGGACAGAGGCAAACGGCCGATTATGGGCGAGGTAGTCGGAAAACTTTGCGACCTGGCAATAGTCACTTCTGACAATCCTCGAACTGAGAATCCAGATAAAATTATAGATCAGATTATTTCCGGATTAAAAAAATCATGCCACCATCAATACAGCCGGTCAAGCCTTAAAACTGGTTTGAAAGAAAAGGGTTATGTGATCGAACCGGACCGTAGAAGTGCAATAAAACTTGGCATCGATGTTTCCCGCCAGGGGGATACTGTACTTATCGCCGGAAAGGGTCATGAAACCTATCAGATCATGGGCAAAGATATAATCGCCTTTGATGATAGAAAAGAAGCAAAACAGGCACTTATGAATGAAGCTTAAATCACCAAAAACAAGACGGCGTCACACCAAAAAATCAAAATCCGAATTCAAAAATCGGATACTGTGGACTGCTGCCGACGTTATTGAAGCAACAGGTGGAAAGCTTATCTGCGGTAATCCACATGACAGATTTACAGGCATCAGCATTGACTCCCGCAGTGTTATAGCAAACGAACTGTTTGTCGCAATCAAAGGGGAGACTCATGATGGTCACAGTTTTGCTGCAGATGTGATCCGCCAGGGGATATCAGGACTGGTTATAAATAAAGATAAGGCAAACGATCTTCCCGTTGAAGAATGGAAGAAAAATAAGATTGTATGCCTTGCAACAAATAATACCACCAAAGCTCTTGGCGATCTGGCCTCTTTTCATAGGAAGCGAACGAATGTGACGGTTGTCGCCATCACCGGATCAAACGGTAAAACCACTACCAGAGAAATGACTGCTTCCGTTGTTGGGCAGTGTTTTGAAACACTTTCAAGCAGAGGAAATTTTAACAATGAAATAGGCCTCCCCCTCACCCTCCTCAAGCTTGACCACGGCCATAAATTGGCCGTGGTTGAGCTTGGCATGAATGCTCCGGGAGAAATAGCAAGGCTCGGTGCAATGTGCATGCCTGACATTGGTGTGATCACCAATATCGGTCCTGCGCACCTTAAAGGGGTTGGCTCCATCGAAGGGGTGATGCATGCAAAAGGAGAACTTTTAGATAAAATCAAAACCGGCGGCACTGCTGTTCTCAATGCAGATGATCACAGGGTTTTGCACCTGGCAAGCAATGCCCCCGTAAATGTAATTTTTTTCGGCATGTCTGATGAGGCCACCAGCCGCGCTGAACGAATTACGGAGACAGGCCGTGGTATATCATTTACCCTTGTTTTACCGGAAGAAACAGGTCCCATAGATCTTAAAACTCCCGGCATTTTTATGGTGTCAAACGCCCTGGCTGCAGCCGCCGTTGGATATAAACTGGGATTGTCGGCAAAAGAGATAAAAACAGGTCTTGAGGATTTCAAACCGGTCCACGGAAGAATGAATATTCTCCATACGGACAGAGGGATCAATCTGATAGACGATACTTATAATGCCAATCCGGGTTCCATGAAACAAGCATTAAAAACGCTAACCATGCTTAAAAAAAATAATAGAGGGATATTCATTGCCGGAGACATGTTTGAGCTCGGAAGACATGCCGTACAGATGCATAAAGAAATTGGTGCTGTGGCTGCCGACTCCGGTATTAGTATGCTTTATGTCACGGGAGAATATTCAAAAGATGTCGTATCTGGTGCTTCCGCCGGTGGCATGATAGCAGAAAATATTTTTACCGGAAGTAAAAAAGAAATTATTGATGATCTAACTGGACGCCTCCGGGCAAATGACTGGGTCCTGGTAAAAGGTTCAAGAGCGATGAAAATGGAAGAAGTTGTGGCAGGATTGATGAATATCCAACCGCATAAGTAAGGATAGCTACTTTGAAATTCGACATTCCATATGCGGTTAAATAATCACTTAATTCAATGATACTGAAGAACGGCTGTTAAAATTATGCTTTACCACCTACTCTATCCGTTACACACGACGTTTTCGGCATTTAATGTATTCAAATACATAACCTTTCGGGCTATTTATGCAAGCCTGACGGCCTTTTTAATCTGTTTTCTTCTGGGTCCATGGGTCATCAAAAAATTGGGCCGAATGCAAGTGGGCCAGTATATACAAAAAGACGGTCCCGAAGCCCACCACAAAAAAGCAGGCACACCCACGATGGGAGGGACGCTTATCATTTCGTCAATTGTATTATCAACACTCCTGTGGACCCAGTTAACTAATTTTTATATATGGATAATACTTTTTGTAATTGTGGGTTATGGCCTTATCGGGTTTGTGGATGACTACCTCATGCAGGTTAAGAAGCGCAACAAGGGGCTGAGCGTCCGCAAAAAGTTTATACTTCAGAGTGTCATAGCCGTAGTTGCCGGTTTCCTGGTTTGCTCCCATCCTGGCTTTAATACCCAGGTAACCATTCCCTTTTTCAAAAACATTTCACCGGACCTGGGATGGGGGTATGTCCTGTTTGCCACACTGGTTATTGTTGGCGCTTCAAATGCAGTAAACCTGACAGACGGTCTTGATGGCCTTGCCATAGGGCCGGTTATTATTGCTTCAGTGACCTATATGTTTTTTGCTTATATTGCCGGTCATATAAAAATTTCCGACTATCTCCAAATTAACTATGTGGCGGGTTGTGGTGAAGCGGCCATATTCTGTGGGGCCCTGGCCGGAGCAGGCATGGGATTTTTATGGTTCAACACATACCCTGCTCAAGTTTTCATGGGGGATGTAGGCTCTCTCCCACTAGGAGCCTCTCTCGGAACGGTGGCGGTGGTGACCAAACAGGAAATACTTCTGGTGCTGGTGGGTGGGCTTTTTGTGGTAGAAGCTCTTTCAGTGATTTTCCAGGTCGGTTTTTTTAAAATGACCAACGGCAGAAGAATCTTTAAAATGGCGCCGCTACACCATCATTTTGAATTAAAAGGATGGCCCGAACCAAAAGTCATTGTTCGATTCTGGATCATTGCAATTGCGCTTGCACTTATATCAATGAGTACGCTTAAGCTAAGATAATGAATCTGTTTAAAAAAAAAGTTTTGGTGGTGGGCCTCGGAATAACCGGGGTAGCGACCGCACGCTTTCTTAATAAAATGGGTGCGGTGGTGACAGTAACCGACATGGCAGAAGAAGATGAGCTTGGCCAGCATGTGGCAACCATTCGCGAACTCGGTATAAATATGAAACTCGGTAGCCATGAAAACCGCACCTTTGAGAATGTAGATATGATTGTGCTGAGCCCTGGAGTCCCTCATGACATTCCTCAGATTCAACAGGCTAAAAATAAAGGAGTCAACGTACTTGGTGAAATTGAACTTGCATCAAAATTTATTGACCAGCCTGTGATTGCCATCACAGGCACCAACGGGAAAACGACCACCACTACTCTTCTGGGCGAAATGCTGAAAAGTTCCGGTTTTAATGTTTTTGTCGGCGGAAATATCGGTAGTCCACTTATCGGGTATGTTGACAGTGAGAAAAAGGCTGAAATTATTGTGCTGGAGGTAAGTAGTTTTCAGCTCGATACCATAGAAAGTTTCAGACCCAAACTAAGTGTGTTGTTAAACATAACTGAAGATCATCTGGATCGGTATCCTGATTTTACCGCCTATGTAAAATCAAAATGTCGGATTTTCGAAAATCAGAAAGCTGGCGATACAGCTGTGTTAAACGGTGGTGATCCTTTAATCCGTAAATATACAAAAAACATAAACAGCAGAAAACTGTTTTTTACGGCAAGAAAGAATAGTGAGGCAGGCGCAACCATAAATGGACAAAATATCAACATATATTTCGATGGCAGTTGTACATCTCCAATTCCTTTAAGTATCGATCTCTCCCGGACCCGTATTCGGGGGAAGCACAATATTGAAAACGTCTCCGCAGCGTGTCTTGCAGCTCTATCAGAAGGCGGAACCATTGAGGGGATACAAACTGCGCTAAATCGCTTCAAGGGGCTCCCGCACCGACTTGAATATGTTGCCACGGTGAATGGCGTAAAGTATTTCAACGATTCAAAGGCGACCAATGTTGATGCAGTCACCCGGGCTCTGGAGTGCTTCAACGATCGGGTCATCCTGATAATGGGAGGTCGCAACAAGGGGGCCGATTTTGATTTGTTTAGAGATACTATTCGGCGTATGACCAAAAAAATTATCGCTATCGGAGAAGCAAAAGAAAATATAATATCTTCTTTTAATAAGGTTGTCCCTGTAAATACTGCCTTAACAATGGAAGATGCCGTTCTTAAGGCGCGGGACACCGCACAACCGGGAGATGTTGTTCTCTTATCTCCCGCTTGTTCAAGCTTTGACATGTATCACGATTATGGCCATAGGGGCAAAGTCTTTTGCCAGGCGGTTGAACGACTGGAAAAGGGCGGAGGAAAAACCGGTGACCAGCCATAAACAAAAACCGCAGGGTGCTGCATACGATATAAAACTTCTGTTTCCAGTTCTTTTTCTGGTCGGCATTGGTATTGTCATGGTTTACAGCGCCAGTTCCGCTGTTGCGCTAAAAAAATTTTCCAACGACTATTTTTTTTTAAAAAAACAGGCATTTTTTGCCCTGACCGGCATTATTGCACTGGTTGCCTGCAGGCATTTTCCATACAAATATTTTCGCTCTTTGACATATCCGTTTTTGATTGTTGCCATACTTCTCCTTGTCGCCATTAAACTTTTCGGCCTTGGATATTCTGCCGGAGGTTCTATGCGCTGGTTAAGGATCGGCAGTTTCACGTTTCAACCCTCGGAATTTGCCAGGTTTGCATTAATCATCTACCTCGCCTATTCCATGGATAAAAAAAAAGAACATATTAAAGATTTTTCCGTTGGCTTTCTGCCGCATCTTTTGGTGCTTGGCATATTTACTGCGCTTATACTAATGCAACCGGATTTTGGCAGCGTGGTTATCGTGGGCCTTATCACCTGGCTCATGTTGTTTGTTGGCGGCGCACGGATTTCTCATCTTTTGTTATCCTTGGTCTTTATTATGCCTGCCGCATATATTTTTATGATCAGTGCCGAATATAGAATTAAACGTATAATAAGCTTTTTGGATCCATGGCAATACCCGACAGATGAGGGATACCAGATTATCCACTCTCTCATGGCGTTTGGTACGGGAGGAATTTGGGGAACAGGTATCGGCAAAGGGTATCAAAAACTATTCTATCTTCCCGAACCCCATACCGATTTCATTTTTTCCGTCATTGGTGAGGAACTCGGTCTTATCGGTATTTTTTTTATTTTAGCACTTTACGTGCTGATTTTCTGGAGAGGAATCTATATCGCCAGAAATGCTGAAGATACCTTCGGCACCTTTATTGCGGCGGGGCTCACCACCGCCATTGTGCTTCAGGTCTGCGTCAACATGGGGGTTAGCTTGGGTCTTCTCCCCACCAAGGGGTTGACCTTACCCTTTTTAAGTTATGGCGGCACATCACTTTTGATAAACATGGCATCCATCGGAATACTGTTAAATATTGGAGCGTCTAAAAAAAATGCATAACAATTGGACCACATTGATAAACAAATCTAAAGGTTGGTAGTGTTAACTGATTTTTTAAATATCGAAAGCGGAATTCATTTTTCCTTGTTCGCTATTTTGCGGTTCAAAACAGATGGGCAAAACTGTCGTTATCATAAATTTACTGATCATTTTACATAAGTCAGGCATATTTTTTCATGTTCAGGGGAACAAAAAATCGGCGCAAAGAACAAAGTGATAACGCTATTCGTATAATAATAGCGGGTGGCGGCACAGGCGGTCATCTTTTTCCGGCAATTGCAATTGCCCAAGAGTTTATGGCAACGGATTCCAAAAACAAAGTTATGTTTGTATCCACCGGCAACCCTTTTGAATCATCTGTGGTGAAAAAGGCAGGCTTCACCCTTAAACCGGTTACGGCTGAAGGTATCAAAGGACGGGGCCGGTGGAGCCAGTTGAGATCAATATGGAAAATTCCCCTTGGAATATTTGAATCAATGCGAATTATAAAAAATTTTAAACCGGACGTGGTGATTGGCGTCGGCAGTTATGCATCAGGACCGGTGGCCATTGGAGCCTGGTGTATGAGGAAAAAACTTGTTCTTCATGAGCAAAATATTTTGCCGGGCATTACAAACCGCATTTTGTCTCGTTTTGCCCACAGGATTTATGTTTCGTTTAAAAACACCAGCGCAAACTTTAATCCCGAAAAAGTGGTTTATACAGGAAATCCTTTGCGAACAGAGTTTTTGCATAAATTTAAAGAAAGAAACAATAACGCCCCATCCGAGCAAAAGCATCCGTTTACTGTTCTGATCCTTGGTGGCAGTCAGGGTGCTCACAGTATTAATGAGGCTGTAATCAACGCCCTTGGGTATTTAAAAGGAAACCCCGACTTTTATTTCATCCACCAGACCGGAAAACAGGATAAAGAAACAGTGAAGAAGGCTTATAAAGATCAAAGCGTTTCCAGCATGGTCAAATCGTTTTTCCATGATATGCCAAAGCAATACCAAAGGGCTGACCTTATCATATGCAGGGCCGGTGCAACCACTGTGGCTGAACTTGCTTCTGTTGGAAAGGGAGTAATTTTTATACCATATCCCTTTGCTGCGGACAATCACCAGGTCTTAAACGCCCGCACGTTCACAGAATCCGGTGCAGCCGAAATGATCCTGCAAAAGGATCTCTCCGGTCAAATACTTGTGGAAAGAATTAAATACTATGCGTCAAATAAAAAGGCGCTTGAAGTAATGTCAATTAGAGCCAAAAGTCTCGCTAAGCCCGATGCTGCAAAAGCTATTGTTAAAGATTGTTACAGGTTACTCAGCTCAAGTGGATAAACTGAAAACTGTGAGATTACTTCAAGCTACAACCCAAATACTTTAGTCGTTACCTAATTTATAGGCAACACTGTGAGCAGTTAAAAATAATGGAGTCGTATTTTCCCTAATTCGCCGTTTTGCATCATGACGGAGATAAAAACCAATTATGTATCTTAAAAAATATCATATACACTTTGTTGGAATCGGCGGGATCGGAATGAGTGGTATTGCGGAGCTGCTGATTAATCTCGGCTACAAGGTTTCCGGTTCCGATGTGAAATCATCAGATATTACCAGGCGGCTAAAAAAGCTTGGTGGAATTATTTTTAAAGGTCACCGGAAAAATCATATCAGCGACTCAGATGTAGTGGTGGTATCTTCTGCAATTAATGAAAAAAATGCGGAAGTAATGGCTGCAAAAGAAATGTCTATACCTGTCATACCAAGAGCAGAAATGCTGGCAGAACTTATGCGCCTGAAATACAGTGTGGCTGTTGCCGGTGCTCACGGCAAAACATCGACCACATCTATTGTCTCTACTGTTCTCGAAAAAGGTGGGCTTGACCCGACTGTTGTTATCGGAGGAAAGCTGAAAAGCATCGGTTCCAATGCACTATTAGGACATGGGGATTTCATTGTGGCCGAAGCAGATGAGAGTGACGGGTCGTTTCTGAAAATGTCTCCCACCATCGCAGTCGTGACAAACATAGACAGAGAACATCTCGATTTCTATGCAGATCTGGACGACATCAAAAATGCATTTTTAAGCTTCATTGACCGGATACCCTTTTATGGTCTTGCCGTACTTTGTCTTGATAATGAGCCGGTACAGAGGCTTATCCCGGAAATCAAAAAACGCTTTACTACCTATGGGATGAGTACCCAGGCAGACTTCCAGGCAAAAAATGTTGAATTTGACGGGTTGAAAAGCAGGTTTTCAATCCATCACAATGGAAAATTACTTGGTGACATAACGCTGAACCTTCCAGGCATTCATAATGTGTATAATTCAATGGCAGGCATTGCCGTCGGAACTGAACTTGATATTGATTTTGAAGTGATTAAAAATGCTCTGGAGAAAGTTGAAGGTGTTCAACGCCGTCTTGAAATCAAGGGAGAAAAAAATGGAGTGATCATTGTTGACGACTATGGTCATCACCCCACTGAAATCAAAGTAACGCTTCAGGCTGCTAAGGAAAGCTGGCCGGATAGGAGAAAGGTCGTCGTATTTCAACCCCATCGTTATACCAGAACCAGGGCTCTGTTTGATGATTTCACCCGTGCTTTTTACCAGTCGGATGTATTGGTTGTTCTTCCTGTTTATTCAGCAGGAGAGAAAAAACTCGAAGGGGTGGAGAGTGATCTTATGTGTGAAAAAATCAGGGCACATGGCCACAAGCTGGTTATCGGCAAAAAAAGCATCAACGGAGCAGTTTCCCATTTGAAGAAGGTTTTAAAGCCGGGAGATATCCTTCTTACTCTGGGGGCTGGAGATGTCTGGAAAGTTGGAGAAGAAGTATTAAAAACAATATAGGCTGGCAGGCCGGGATGATAGGAGACTTATGTAATCATGGTTTCCCAGCTGTTTGACCTATTAATCCGAGTCAGGGCTAAAATATGCCATTGGAATCTGATGCAATAAATTGGCTGGCAAGCCGTTTCAAAGACCGCGCCAAATTTGACGAACCGATGTCCAGGCATACTCATTTTAAGGTGGGAGGACCGGCCGATGCATTCGTTGCTCCTGAAAACAGAGAAGACCTTGCACAGCTTGTTGTTTGGGCCGGCAGCAAGGGAATCCCTTGGCTTATAGTTGGAGACGGGACCAACCTACTTGTTAAGGATCATGGAATTCGCGGAATTGTCGTGGTTTTAACAAAGTGTACTGAAAAAATATCTAAAAAAGCAGAAAATAAGCGGGAAGTATTTATAACCGCGCCGGCAGGTGTAAAATTGCAGGAGCTATGCTCATTTGCCATAAAAAGAGGTCTCGGAGGGATGAAATATGCCGTAGGCATTCCAGGCTCAGTGGGTGGCGCTATTAGCATGAATGCAGGAACGGCATATGGCTCAACAGCGGATGTTCTGGATGACGTCTTGATCATGCTTCCCGATGGTCAAACCAGAGGAATAAATAAGATTGAAATTGATTTTTCTTACAGAAATCTTTCTTTTAGAAAAAACATCGGTACCGATAAAGACCGAGCCATTATCCTTGAGGGCTCTTTTCGTCTTTATCCTTTTGATTCAGCAACGCTGGAAAAAGAAGCCCAAGAGATTCTGCGAATGAGAAAAAAAAAGCAGCCCATTAACCTTCCCAGCGCAGGAAGTTTTTTTAAAAATCCTCCACAGGGAAAATCTGCCGGCCGGCTTATTGAACAAGCAGGATTAAAAGGAAAAATAATCGGGGGAGCGCAAGTTTCCCCTAAGCATGCAAATTTCATCATAAACACAGAGCGGGCATCTGCTTCAGACATACTTCGACTGATGGAATTTGTTCAGCAAACCGTATTTAAAACTTTCAACATTGAACTTGAACCAGAGGTGAAAATTGTTGGGTCGTAAGCCTATCCGACCGAATCATTACCGGCGGCCTGCAAAAAAGAAGGATAGATATCCTTCGGATTTACTGCGTACGCTTTATAAAGCAACAGCGGGACTAGCTGTTTTATGCGTGATAAGCAGCGTCTTTGTATTCATTTACGATTTCATCATCCAGTGTGACTGTTTTGAAGCAAAAAACCTGACCGTTAGCGGAAATCACATGTTTTCCGACAAACAGATCATCCATCAGGCAAATCTTAAAAACGGAGTCAATATTTTTTGGGTTAACCTGGCAATCGCTAAAAAAAGACTTCTGGCGCACCCTTGGATTGAAGAAGCCGATATCAGCAGAAAACTTCCTGCCGGCATAAATATCAGCATAAAAGAACATCAAGCTGTGGCAATTGTCGACTTTGGACGTCGTTTTCTTATAAATGATAAGGGAAAGATGTTTAAAGAATGGGCTGCCGGAGACCCGGATGCTCTTCCGGTCATTAACGGGCTTAGATATTCTGATATTTCTATTGCTTCTGAACTGTGCTCACATGACAGGAAAAAAAGTAACATATCTTTATACATGAGAGAACGCAGCAACCCGTTTGAGGCTGTAATGGATATTTTACGCCTGGGTCAAAGGGCTGAAAGCGTTCTTCCCAATAAAAGCATCAGACAAATTATGGTGGACAAAGAAATAGGAATTACAATTTATGCGTTCAATAAAATTAAAGAAATAAAGCTGGGATATAAAAATTATGCGGATAAATATGATCTGCTACAAAAAGTACTTCTTTATATAAAAAAAATAAATCGCTTTCAAGATCCGGTTTCAATCGACTTGAATAACTTTAATCGTGTGGTAGTGAATCTGGCGAGATGAAGCATGTAAAACATTTGGTAACCGTTGGACAGTCGCCATCTAGTTTTAATGCCATAAGGAGGTTAAAATGCAGGAACAGGAAAATATTGTTGTCGGGCTTGACATAGGGACAACGAAAATCTGCGCCGTAGTTGGCGAAGTCTCCAAAAATGAAATAAATATTATCGGTATTGGAACACATCCTTCCATCGGGCTTAGAAAGGGCGTGGTGGTAAACATAGAATCAACCGTTGAATCGATAAAAAAGGCAGTGGAAGAGGCGGAACTTATGTCCGGATGTGAAATCTCATCCGTATATGCCGGTATTGCAGGCGGCCATATTACCGGTTTTAACAGCCGTGGAATTGTTGCCATTAAAGGATCGGAAATCACCGAAAATGATGTTGACCGGGTGATCGATGCAGCACGTGCTGTGGCAATTCCCATGGACCGCGAAGTGATACATGTTCTTCCCCAGGAATTCATGGTGGATGATGAGCCGGGCATTCAGAATCCTGTAGGTATGGCAGGTGTCAGGCTTGAAGCAAAGATCCATATCGTCACCGGTGCGGTGACATCTGCCCATAACATTGTCAAATGTGCAAACCGGTCCGGTCTTGATGTGTATGACATTGTCCTCGAATCGCTGGCTTCGGGTGAAGCGGTACTCACCGATGAAGAAAAGGATCTGGGCACGGCCCTTTTAGACCTGGGTGGAGGAACAACAGATCTGGCGATTTTTTCTGCTAAAAATATCAAGCATACATTTGTACTTGGTCTTGGCGGTAATAACCTTACCAACGATATTGCAGTCGGCTTACGTGCGACTCATGCGGATGCGGAAAAGATAAAAATGAAATACGGAACTTGTATTTCCAGTAGTATAAACAGCGAAGAAACCATTGAGGTTCCGGGTATGGGAGGACGTGAATCGAGAAAACTGCCAAGACAGATTCTGGGTGAAATATTAGAGCCGCGTATGGAAGAAATCTTTGCCCTGGTGCAAAGGGAAATATACAGAGCGGGAATGGAGAATCTTATTCCCTCCGGAATGGTTATTACCGGAGGTACGGCACTCCTTGACGGTGTGGTCGATGTAGCCGAATCAATATTTGACCTTCCCACACGCCTTGGGAAGCCAAGGGCGATCAGTGGTCTCGTCGATGTGGTTAATAATCCGATGTATGCCACCGGGGTCGGGCTGGTTTTATATGGTGCCAAAAACAAAACAAAGGATAAATTCAGGATTCGCGATAATAATATTTTCAACCGTATCATCGGACGGATGAAAAAATGGTTTAAGGACGTGGTCTAATAAGTGACTAAAGTGTCTAAAATGAGCTAAAGTGACTGAAGTTAACGTGTTTCATCGTAAACGCCACACGATGTGAGTTACGGGTTTCGTGGTACGAGTTATAAAAAGGGATTATTTCCGATTAACAACTCGCAACCCGCAACTCGTAACATGGGCCAATCAATTCGGCATAGTCGTTTGTCTCTGGCCGGGCCCAAAGGATCAGTTTTTTGAGGTAAAAATAAATGCTTATCATTAACACTCTTTAAACGGGAGGTGGGGAAATGTTTACATATGTAGACAATGAAAAATCAGCTAAAATCAAGGTTATTGGGGTCGGCGGAGCTGGAGGCAATGCCATTAACAACATGATTATGTCCAAGCTCCAGGGGGTGAAATTTATTACAGCCAACACCGATGCACAGTCCCTTGAAATTTCAAATGCACCTGTCAAAATCCAGTTGGGGGAAGAACTCACTCAAGGGCTGGGGGCGGGCGCCAATCCAGAAATCGGGAGGGAAGCAGCCATCGAAAGCCGTGATGCCATCGCCAATGCGCTTGAAGGCAGCCACATGGTGTTTATCACAGCAGGATTCGGCGGCGGCACCGGCACCGGCGCTGCCCCGGTAATTGCAGAAATATGTAAAGATATTGGAGCACTGACAGTTGCCGTGGTGACGAAACCGTTTTCATTTGAAGGGAAAAAACGGGCAAAGCAGGCAGAAGAAGGGATAGATGCATTAAAGCTGGTTGTCGATACAGCCATTACCATTCCGAATGACAGGTTAAGAGGAGTGGCCTCAAAAAATGCAACCATGCTGGAAATGTTCAGGAAAGCGGACGAAGTTTTGCTCCATTCAGTTAAGGGGATCACCGATCTAATCATGATGCCGGGATTGGTAAATCTTGACTTTGCCGATGTAAAGACGACTATGTCCAAGGCCGGTATGGCTATTATGGGTATCGGAATTGCAAGTGGTGATGACCGTGCAACAATGGCCGCTGAACGTGCCATTTCTCATCCTCTTCTTGAAGATATCTCTATTTCGGGCGCACGCGGTGTTTTAATGAACATAACCAGCACCAGTGACTTGACGATGGAAGAAATGACCGAAGCATCCGATCGGATATATAACGAAGTCGGAGATGATGCGGATATTATCTGGGGCGCGGTTGTGGAAGATAGCCTTGGCGATGAAATGAGGGTGACCGTCATTGCCACGGGAATCGGTTCTGAACCTGAGCTATCTCAAAACCACATGGAACTTGCACGCAAAGGTAAAGTCCGGGATATTACTCAGTCTGATCTACAGAATGCACAGAACCTAGATGTCCCTACCTTTATCCGCAGGCAGGAAGCGGTCGGCGAATCCGGAGGTGCAACATACAGGGGCCATAAAGGACTTGTCATCGATAACAACGATCTTGATGTGCCGACCTTTTTAAGAAGGAAAGCGGATTAAGGGCTAAAGCTGAGTGATTGATGATTGATTCATATGGGCAAATAAGGTATCTTTACTCCAGAGATACTTAAAAAAATCATTATCACTGATGGCTAAAAAAACACCTGAAAGATTTGTTGATACAGAGATCGGTACAATACACAAAAACACCGGCGGACGTATCAAGGTAGCACTGGGTTATCCGAACAGATATCATGTCGGCATGTCGAATCTTGGCTTTCAAACAACCTATCGGCTGCTCAACGAAATTGAGCCGGTTGCTTGCGAAAGATTTTTCCAGCCGGAAAACGCCCGCCAGGCAACCGGCCGGATAACAACTATAGAATCCGGAATTCCGGTTTCTGAATTCGATATCATCGCTTTTTCCGTTTCATTTGAAAATGATTATCCAAATATTGCGGCCCTCCTCGCAAAGGCAGGTCTCCCGCTGCAATCGAATGACAGAGGAACCCCCCACCCCCTCGTCATTGCAGGGGGAGTCGCCTGCTTTTTAAATCCGGAACCCATTTCTGAATACATTGACCTCTTTCTCATCGGTGAAGCTGAAGAGATGCTCTTTGACTTTTTCGAGTTTTATCAGCCGGATACAAATAAGAAAATATGCCTTCAAACCATTGCCCAGAATGTGCCGGGCGCATATGTACCTGCATTTTACAAGCCTTCTTATAATAATGACGGTACCCTCGCCTCTGTTAAACCAGTCTGCGATGTTCCGGAAAAAATCACCCGTCCCTTTGTAAAAGATCTTTCTCATGAATCGACTTGCAGCACAATCATCACGCCGAACACAACCTTTGACAGTACTTTTTTAATCGAAGTCAGCAGGGGATGCCCGCATGGATGTCGTTTCTGCAGTGCCGGGTTTATATACAGACCGCCAAGATTCAGACCCATCGGGCTCCTTAAAGAAAATATGAATTGGGGAATGGCCATGACCAATAAAATCGGTCTGGTCGGCGCTTCCGTATCAGACCTTCCGGGTATCGGAAAAATTTGCCAGCAGGCCCTGAAAAAGGATATCAGGATATCATTCAGCTCATTCAGAGCCGATGCACTGTCTTCCGAGCTTCTTTCGGTACTCAGTAAAAGTAAAATTAAAACCGCCACCATTGCCCCAGATGCCGGTTCTGAGCGTTTGCGCAAGGTAATTAACAAAGGAATTACTGAGGAAGATATTCTTGCAGCAACCGAAACCCTGGTTAAAAACGGCATTTTCAATTTAAAGCTATATTTCATGGTAGGACTCCCCACTGAAACCATGGATGATGTCGATGAAATCATGGCACTGTGTAAAAAAATTAAACACCGGTTTTTAAAGTCCAGCCGGCCCCAAAAGCGTATGGGTGAAATAACAGTAAGCCTCAACTGTTTTGTCCCCAAACCCTTTACCCCCTTTCAGTGGTGCGCCATGGAGGAGGTCAGCACCCTGAAAAGGAAAATAAAAAAAATAAAAACCGGTTTAAAAAAAGTCGCCAATGTGCGTGTAAATGCAGATATCCCCCGCTGGGCCTATATTCAGGCGCTGCTTTCCCGTGGTGACCGGAAAGTGGCCCGTATTTTATATTTATTCCAAAAGACCGGCGCTAACTGGGCCCAAACACTCAAGGAATCACCTCTGAACCCGGATTTTTACGTTCTCAGAAAACGCTCTTTTGGCGAGCTTTTCCCCTGGGATTTTATTGACCATGGAATCAAAAAGAATTTTCTTAAAAAAGAGTATAAAAAAGGACTCCAAGCCGAAACATCGCCCCCCTGCCCCATGGAATCCTGCAACATCTGTGGAGTCTGCAATGAAAAAACACAAAAACCGTACCCGCCTATCTGATATACATTCCGGGCAACCTGAGCATAAATCTCACCCCTTTTAAAAAAAATCTAAAGAATTTCTAAAAATAGCCGAAAGTTAACCATAGAGGTATATATTTGAAAAAGATATCAAAATATATCGGGCACTGTTATGGAGAAAAACCATCTTTATGATTTCTTATTTACGAGTTTTTCATCGCTTAAAACGGAATATATTTAGATGAAACAGTATAAATATATCCACAATACAGTTTTTAAGCTGAGGCAACTCCAATTTGAGCGGTGAGTTGGTTGAGGAGACTAAGATGACTATAGGGGACATAATTCATCGATTTTTTGGCAAAAATATGATTGCTATTTGGCTGCGTAAGCAAAAACAAAAGATATTTACCCGGAGTGAACAAAAAGCCAAACAATACCTTGATATTGCCGGTGTAATCATTTTGGCCTTAGACATGGATGGAAATATCACCCTGATCAACGAACTCGGGCTAAAAGTCCTTGGCTATCGAAAGGAAGAAATGCTGGGGAAAAACTGGTTCAGGACCTGCCTGCCAGATCGAATTCAACAAGAGGTTTTAGATGTTCACCGTCAATTAATGCAGGGTGAGATAGCGCAGGCCGAATTCTACGAAAATATAATCCTAAGAAAGGATGGCGGCGAAAGAATCATTTCCTGGCACAACGCCGTTTCTCGAAATTCAAATGGTGAAATCACCGGCACGCTAAGCTCAGGAGAAGACATCACCAAGCGGAAGCAGGTGGAAAAGGCCCTGTTAGAAAGCGAAAAAAAATATCGAAGCATTTTTGAAAATGCCGTCGAAGGATTTTTCCAGAGCACACCGGAAGGTCGTTTTATCAATGTTAACCCAGCCTTTGCCAGGATGCTTGGTTATACATCTCCTGAAGAGCTCATTTCCGCCATTTCCGATATTGCAACACAGGTCTACACAGACCCTAAAGATCGAGACCGGTATCGGCAACTTCTTAAAGAGTCTGGATCCGTAGATATTTTCGAGTCCAAGGTCCAGCGTAAAGACGGTTCGCATATATGGGTATCCGAGAGTGCCCGCGCTATTTTTGATGAAAACGGCAAGATCGTCCGCTACGAAGGCAATATGAGTGACATCACCAAGCGTAGAGAGGCCGAGATGGAGCTCAAAGAAATTAACGATCAGCTTGAACAGGCCATTGCAAGTGCAAACCAGATGGCGATGGAAGCTGAAATGGCAAATATGGCCAAGAGCGCGTTTTTGGCCAACATGAGCCATGAAATACGTACTCCTATGAACGGAATACTCGGCTTTGCAGATTTACTCCTTGAAGAAGAATTGTCCCTGGAGCAGCGGGAAGCTGCTGAAACCATAAAAAAGAGCGGTGAAAATCTTTTAAGTCTGATCAATAACATCCTCGATCTTTCCAAAGTGGAAAGCAAAAAAATAGAACTTGAAACCATTCCCTTTAACCTGGAAAGCCTGATACTTGATGTGGGTGAGCTGGTCAGAACAAATATCGGCGAAAAGCCTGTTGAAATAAACTGTCAAATTGGCGACATCCATACCAACCTGATGGGTGACCCCACCAGGTTAAGGCAAATCATCACCAATCTTACCGGAAATGCGATCAAATTCACCCAAGAGGGAGAGATTGTAATCGGCGTCACCACCTCTAAAGAAGATGGCCAAGAAGTGACACTTACCTTTTATATAAGAGACACCGGTATAGGTATTCCCCCCGATAAGGTGGAGACTATTTTCGAATCATTTACCCAAGCGGATGACAGCACCACCAGGGAATACGGAGGAACCGGCCTGGGACTGACCATTTCTAAAAAGTTTGCCGAATTGATGGGTGGCGAAATGTGGGTCGAAAGTCCGGCGGATTCTCAAACATCATGCGACAGTCATCCAGTCAATGTTGGTCCTGGTGGTGGCCCTGGAAGTGTTTTCTATTTCACCGCCGTATTTAAAAAAGATGTTCGAGCTTCAAAGCAGCCTGTGCCCCTTAACATTGATTCCCTTAAAGGAAAGTCGATACTTATTGTCGATGACAATGAAACCGCCCTTATGGTCGCAGCAGAAATAGTCAAAAGAGCAAAAATGGTGCCGGTATTAGCCAAGAGCGGCGAAGAAGCACTTGATCTCCTGAAAGAAAAGCCCTTGGTCAACGGGCATTCATCATCAGAAACACAAAAAGCAAATGACCATTACCCTGAAGCGGCTCTGATCGATATTGCCCTGCCGGGTATATCCGGCCATGAACTGGCAAGTAAAATATCCGCACGAACCGGCGGCAAAACCAAGATGATCGCCCTGTCAGGCAATCTTTTTTCAGGTGCCTCGGCTGAATCTAAAAAGGCCGGCTTTTCCGGTTTTTTACCCAAACCTGTACGCCCAAAAATTTTGATGGATTTGATTAGAACAATTCTTGGCTCAGGAGAAAAACAGCCTCAAGATATTGTTACCCAACACAGCGTTAAGGAGGCTGTCTCCCACGATATAAGGATCCTCTATGCAGAAGATAATCAGGTCAACCAACTGCTGGGAAAAAAGATGTTCAAGCGTATGGGATATAATAACGTAGAAATCGTTCCTGACGGCCTTATAGCGGTAAATCGAGTCAAAGAAAACAGCCATTATGACATTATCTTTATGGATCTGCAGATGCCGAATATGGGGGGTCTGGAAGCCACAGGCGCCATTAGAAAGTGGGAAACCAAGTCTAGCGATGATCGTTCACCGCTTGCAGAACAAGGCGACAAACCATCAACTCATATACCGATTGTGGCACTTACCGCAAATGCCATGAAAGGAGATCGGGGGATGTGTATTGAGGCCGGCATGGATGACTATATGACCAAGCCGTTTAAACGTGAAGATATTCAAGCAATGATCAGCAAGTGGGTTTCCAAAGTCAAAGCAGAGCCGCTGGTTCCTAAAAAAGCAAAAATACTCCTGGTTGAAGATGATGAGAAGATGCGAAATTCCATCATCCGTCTTCTGCGAAAAGAAATGCCGGCCACCACAGTAATGACCGCCGAAGACGGCATCGATGCCTCCGCCAAACTGGGTAGTTTTGCGCCGGACCTAATACTTACAGATATTATGATGCCGCGCATGGATGGAGCGGAATTCGTCAGGTACGTCCGCAAAACCGACCGATACGCAAAAACAAAAATAATCGCATTGACCGTGCTGCATCAGGATGATTCACGGGTTTTGGATATTATAGATGTCGGGGTTGAAAATGTCATTTATAAAACCAACACAAATGAGGATATTGTTTTAGCTCTAAAGAATGCTCTTGGGGCTTAATCACTCAACCATTTACTTAAATTAAGGGGACACAGACCATGGAACTTGAAAAATTAGCAAAAAATCTGGGCCTTGATCAG
Organism: Thermodesulfobacteriota bacterium; assembly: GCA_034189135.1. Classification (NCBI taxonomy): domain Bacteria; kingdom Pseudomonadati; phylum Thermodesulfobacteriota; species Thermodesulfobacteriota bacterium. The sequence continues at coordinate 51,866 of JAXHVO010000049.1, forward strand.
GAGGACATCAGAGAACTATTTGAACTTTATGTAGAAACCACCACCACGGATCTTGCTGAACTAAAAGGAGCCATTGAAGCAAATGATGCACAGCTTGCTCATACAAGGGCCCATTCCATAAAAGGTGCATCAGGAAATCTCGGCCTCGATGAAATGTATGATCTGGCAAAACAGATTGATGACCGCGCACGAGTAAACTCTTTAGCTGGACTGGAGGAGCTGACACATACCCTGGAACAAAAATACAACCGCCTGGTAATCGAATTCAAAGAAATCGACCCACCATAAAGTTTTATTCTATTTATCTCATTTAACCGATATCGGAAAAGGTGAATTATGAAGATCCTTATCGTAGAAGATGATCCGGTTTCCCAAAAACTTTTGGAAAAAATAGTCTTGCGTGAAGGCTATGAAGCAATCCTGACAAATAACGGGAAAAGTGCATTCGAGATTGTTAAAAAAGAAGCGGTTGAAATGGTCATTACCGACTGGATGATGCCGAAAATGGATGGACTCAAATTATGCCGGGAGATCAGGCAAGCACACCTTTCCAGATATCTTTATGTTATTTTACTGACAGCCAAAGACCATCCTGAAGATGTCTTAGCAGCGCTTGATGCCGGTGCGGATGACTATATGACAAAGCCGTTTAATCCTGATGAACTAAAAGCCAGGATACTTTCCGGTAAGCGTATTATCGAGCTGGAAGAGAGCCAGAAAAAGACCAACGCCCAACTTCTCCAATCTGAAAAGATGGCTTCGGTGGGCCAGCTTGCCGCAGGTGTGGCCCATGAAATCAACAACCCAACCGGATTTGTAAGCAGTAACCTGAAAACATTGACTGATTATCAACATGATCTTAACAACCTGTTAAAGCATTACAGAAAATTAGTTGTCGATTTAAAGGAAAGCCACCGGGAAAAGCTGTCTTCCACCGTGGAAAAGCAATTAGAGCAGATTTCAAGCCTTGAAGATGGAGCTGATATCGATTTCATCCTGAAAGATATTATGGACCTGATTGGAGATTGCCGAGAAGGAACCGAGCGGATTAAAAAGATCGTCCATGACCTGAAAGACTTTGCTCATCCCGGGGAAGATAAAATTCAATCCGTAAATATAAATGATGGGATTGAAACAACACTGAACGTGGTATGGAACGAGCTTAAATACAAGGCCACTGTTACTAAAAAATTCGGCAAGCTGCCCATGGTCAAATGCTATCCCCAGCAGCTTAACCAGGTTTTTATGAATCTGTTGGTAAATGCTGCACAGGCCATAGAAAAGCAGGGACAAATCAGCATTTCGACCTGGGCCGATAACGGGTTTGTGGAAATAGAAATAAAAGATACCGGATCAGGGATTGACAAAAAACACCTTGGCAGGGTTTTCGATCCGTTTTTTACCACCAAGGATGTGGGTAAAGGAACGGGGCTGGGCTTAAACGTTGCATATAATATTATTAAAAAACATAACGGAACCATTGATGTGAAAAGCCAGGTGGGGAACGGGACTGTTTTTAGAATTAGAATGCCGGTTACCTGAAGTAAAACATCGGCGAAAACCAATAAGATGTATTTGGCCGAAAAGAAATTCATTATGGATTCTAAAGCAATCATGAAAAGGCTGGAGCGGATGGAAGATCTTCCAACCCTCCCACCCATCCTTATCAAGGTAAACCGTCTGCTGGAAGATGTTAACACCTCCGCCAAATCACTGAGTGACACCATAGGAAAAGACCAGTCCATGGTGGTAAAAATATTAAGACTGGTTAATTCCGCTTTTTACGGCTTTAGGTCCAGGATAAGCGATATTTCCAATGCCGTGGTGCTGCTGGGATTTAACACCATCAGAAACGCTGTGATCTCTGTTTCTATCATCAAACCGTTTAGCGGAAAAAATAACCTGGAGGGCTTTGATATAACCGAGTTCTGGAAACATTCGATTGCGGTAGCCGTGACAAGCAAAAGACTTGCCGAAAAGTGCCGTATTGAATCTCCGGATAACTGCTTTGTTGCCGGCCTACTTCATGATATCGGCAAATTGGTTTTATCACAGCATTTTCCAGATCTTTTTGCCAGGATATGGATAACAGCTCAGAAAGAAAACCTCACCTTTTATGAAGCGGAAAAAAGGGAAATTTCGCTAAACCATCCCATAATAGGAAGCTTCCTGGCAAAAAGATGGCAGTTTCCGGATCACCTGGTTGACGCGGTTAAATGTCATCATGCGGTTCGAAAAGACGTTAGCAATTATGAGCTGCTTCTCATTGTTTACGGAGCCGATATGATTGTGAATCACTATGCAGTGACACCCGAAAAAACCATCGACATATCCGCTGTGCACCCTGATGCAGTTGAAATGCTGCAATTTTGCCTGAAAAACACCAGCGAGTGGTATGTCACGCTTAAAGAAGAAATCGAATCTGCTTGTCACTTTTTCCTTAAACAAGAGGAATAAATAAGGCAATTACGGTGAATAAAATGAAACAGAATCGTCACACAGTACTATGTGTGGATGACGATAAGAACATCCTGCGATCATTAATACGCCTGTTAAGAAAAGAAAACTACAGGCTGTTAACCGCATCTTGTGGTGAAGAAGGGCTTAAAGTTCTGGAAAAAAATGAGGTCCACATGGTCATATCCGACCAGAGGATGCCGAACATGAGCGGTACGGAATTTCTGGCTGCTTTAAAGGAAAAGTATCCTGATGTTCTAAGAATAATACTTTCCGGTTATACGGAGGTGGATTCCATTACTGAATCCATAAACAAGGGGCATATTTATAAATTCCTGTTAAAACCCTGGAACGATGAGAATTTAAAACTGGAAATCAAACAGGCCCTTGAACAGTACGATCTTATCCAGGCCAATAAGAAACTTCATGAAAAGGTGGTCCGGCAAAATAATGCACTAAAACAGATTAACCAAAACCTGGAAAAGCTGGTACTAGAAAGAACGAAAACCCTTGAAATTCAAAATCAGGCCCTGGAACTTTCCAGGGCAATACTTGAAGAACTACCTTTTCCGGTAATTGGTATCAGCGCAGAAGGTATGATTGCTTTGGCCAATAAAGCAACGATGGCCCTATCGTTCAACGGCGAACACATCAATGTCGGAGGGAGTCTAGCGGATTTTTTTTCAAATGAGGTGGAACGCACAGTGACCGAAGTGCTCACATCGGGTACACCCTGTTTAATTGAAGGATACCGGCTGGCCGAATTGACATGTGACATTGATTTAATCCCCCTTTCCGGAAGATTTAGCGACAAGGGAATCATTCTTACCTTAAAGGAGTATGAGATAAAGTAGCTGTTCACGGCTTGAATTTTGAAATTCGAAAGCAGCAATTGGTAGCACAAATTTCTAATTTCAACATTTGGTGCACGCTTAGGAAACTTCTAATAGTATAGGAGAAAATCATGAAGAGGCTTAAAATTGTCTCCCCCATTTCAACAAAAAATTCTGACAGCATTGAATTAATTACCATGTCACTTCAAAACCTTGATCATGATCTTTATTTTTTTTTAGATACAAATGAATTGTTTGCCATGAATAAAAAAGATGTTGATATCATTTTGCTTGAACCTGATATGCATTCATGGCAGTGGCTGAATATATCCATTAAGGCGAATCAAATCCTTCCTGGAATTCCGCTGGTACTTTTTTCACTCGAAGCAAATGCTGAAAATGGTTTCTTTCGCCTATCCGACGATGCGCATGTTTTTCTGGCTGATAATGTTAAATCTCTGATGGAGAATTTAGACTATATCGTAAAAACAAAAAAATAATTTCAAAAGAGAGTCCGTGTCAACAAACCGTACATAAAAAACTCTAAAATAAAACATCCGCGCCAAATAAACGTTTTGATCTCTAACAAACTGTTTTTCCTTATTAAAGTGATAAATCGTTACTTATTTCATATCACTCCTTAATCGTTCTTTATTTATTTTATCTTCTGATTTTTATCGTAAAAAACCCTTGAATGATTTTTATGATTGTGCTACGCATGCCTGCATAATGACTCTTTTGTTTTCCCAATAATCAAAACTTGATGGTACTGTAAAAATTGTTTTTTACAAAAGAGCTCGCTTAAATTACAGAGATTATTCTGTTATACTAGTTGGTTATCTCTGTAAGCCCCTCCTTCTGTAATAAATTTAACTTTTTACAAATTCACCCATCTTGAAAGGAAGCGATATATGACTTCAAAAAAAGAACTGCGGGTGGCATATACCCTGGCAATTATTTTATTTGCTGTGGGTGTTTTAAGCTATGCCATTTCCGCCTTTTCCGCCAAAACACCGGACAGCCCGATGAGATTAATGTTCAAAGGTGTGGCGGGAAAAGTTTTATTCGACCACAAAACACATACGGAAGATGCAGGATATGGCATTTCCTGCAACCAATGCCATCACCATCCCGAAGAAGATGAAGCTGCACTTCGTGCATGTGGGGACTGTCATCTTTTTTCAGAAAAAGAAGCTTCTCCTGCCAAGGCATGTGCTGAATGCCATGAGGCCGACGAAATTGAAGACTCGGAGGTCCAAAAAAGAGTAGATGCCTTTCATTCGCAGTGCATTAACTGTCACAAAGAAAATGAAGCCGGCCCTGAAAAATGTGCATCGTGCCATGTCATGTAACCATGCAGTCTATCAATATTTTTCTTCGTATTCTTGTGCCTTTGTTGCGGGAAAAATAATACCATAAATAAAAGGTTCCACTATGATAAAAAGATCATTTTTCGCTTTAGCAACACCCCGTTTTGAATATCAAACTCTCTCGGATGAGTTACCTGAACCTGAAGAAATTTCCGGTTCGCAAAATGTTACCCTTTTATTACGCACTTTCCCGGAACAAAAGGATACAACTTTATCTGCCAAGGAAGGCGATAAAATTAGAACCGGGCAAAAACTGGTATTAAACCGGGATGATCATTATGCAATCTCTTCCGTTACGGGGAATATATCCTCCATCTCTTCTTTTACCGGTGATTTTGGCGCTTATTACACTGCGGTCTCGATTGATGTTTCCGACAATGAAGAGATAGACGAACAATTTGAAAAATATGCCAAAACACCCTCCCTTGATACAGTGAGGAATTTTCTTGCCTGTGTTCCGGGTAATCTGCCGGTAAACTCACTGATTAATCCCGAGAAACCGATCAAAACCATTGTTATTTCAGGGTGTGATGATGATCTTCTGGTTTATACCAACCAGTACATCGTCACAGCCGCCATTGACTCGATAAAATCCGGAATTGGCATATTAAAAAATCTAACCGGTGCAGATGAGGTCATCATCGTTTTGCCCCACGGTTTTAAGCATAAATTCGGTGATATTAACGCCCGAATCCATACTGTTGGTCCCTATTACCCTGCCGCATCTCCCCATTTGATTATGCGGAACATTCTGAGCCGGATCGTACCCGCAGGCAAACATTTTGAAGATTATGGCGTATGCTTTATAACACCGGAAGCTGCGGCTTCCGTGGGTCATGCCTTTACCAGCGGAAAAATACCCACTAAAAAAACAATCACTGTGATCGATAAAAATGAAACCGTTAAGCTTGCAGTTGCAGACATCGGTACTCCCATCCGGGACATTCTAACCGCACTCGACATTACCCTTATTGAAAAAGACAGAATTGTTCTGGGTGGACCAATGACAGGTCACGCTGTATATTCAGATGAACATCCAATCATGCCGGATACCGATGCCATCATGATCCAGGGCTCAGAAAATATTTCACCGGTGTCCGATTACCCCTGTATAAACTGTGGGGACTGTATCAGGATTTGTCCTGCAAAAATACCGATTAACCTGCTGGTCCGCTTTCTTGAAGCAGGACAATATGAGGAGGCTGCGGACCATTATGACCTTTACTCCTGTATCGAATGTGGTCTTTGCAGCCTTGTCTGTGTATCCAAAATTCCCATTTTTCAATACATAAAGCTGGCAAAATATGAGCTAGGACGGATGAGTGAAGCGGAGGAGGTAGATGAGTAATCAAAAAAAATTTATAGTATCCCATGCTCCTTTCTGGCATGACGGAAGCAATATCACCCAAAGAAGTTATCATATCATGATAGCGGCTTTGCCTGCAGTTTTATTTGGAATGTTTCAATACGGACTTCCTGCTGTGGCGGTCGTATCTTTTTCCGTCTCCTGTGCAATTTTCTGGGAACTTGCCATGAATTTTGCGACCAAACGCTCCGTAACCATAGGAGATGGTAATGCTGCTCTCATCGGTCTAATGTTTGCCATGCTCGTTCCGGCCACTTTTCCCTGGTGGGCGGTACTGACAGGTACTTTTGTTGCGGTGATTATCGGCAAACAGATTTTCGGCGGAATCGGAAGCAATGCGTTTAATCCGGTGGTTCTCGCCATTGCCATTTTAATGGTATCATGGAAAGACCTTTTTGATTTTGATGAAGCCCTGTTAAATTATGATCTTGGGTTTACCATGCTCTATCCCATCGCCGCACTTAAGCATTTCGGCACGACCTCAATAGAATCCTTTACTGCAGGTAATCTATTACTGGGAAAACACACCGGGGGCATCGGCGCCACATTCGGCTTGGGCCTGATTATTGGCGGAATTTATCTTATCATCAGGGGATTTATCCGTTGGGAAATCTGTATGACTTTTCTGCTTGCCGTTTTCGCAACCGCGCTGATTTTTAATTTGTATGACGGTGTCCGTTTTGCAGGGCCTGTATTTCATATCCTTACCGGGTATACCCTGGTCGGCGCTTTTTTCCTGGCCACAGAGGATTCTTCATCACCGGTGAACTTTATTCCCATGCTTATGTTTGGTGCCGGTGCAGGGGCATTGACTGTACTGATAAGAAATATCGGTGCCCATGTGGATGGAGTTATTTATGCAATTCTGGTTATGAATCTTGTAAACCCGCTTCTGGACAAGATCCGGCCAAAAGCAATTGGAAAGGTTGGTTAAGATGCGTGAAATGATTAAAATGGTGGTCGTTCTGACACTTTTATGCACCTTTTCAGGGGGGCTCCTTGCCGCCATCCGTGGCGGAACAAAGGAAAGAATAGAATATCAGCAATTAAAATTCGTCAAAGGCCCTGCAATAAAAGCAATTTTGCAGGGTGCATCCAATGACCCCATCGTTGACCGTTTTAAATTAATGGATGGAAAAATTGAAAGGAGTTTTTTCGTCGGTGTATTTGACGGCAAGGCTTCTTCGGTCGCTTTTGAAAGCTTTGGCAAGGGATTCGGCGGGGACATCGGTCTCATGGTCGCAGTCAATCTTGATGATGATAATATTATAGGTGTCGGTGTGACCACGCACAGCGAAACTCCGGGTGTCGGCTCCAGGGCAAAAACAGACCCCGGTTTTGCCGCTCAGTTTAAAGGCTTGTCCATAAAAGATACATTCAAGGTCAAAACAGACGGCGGACAGGTGGATGCCATCTCAGGGGCCACCGTCACTTCTCGGGGAGTCAGTATTGCAGCAACAGAAGCCGGGAAGATTTATCAAAAGCTAAAACCTCAAATTGCGAAAAAATTAGAAGCATTTGCTAACTAGGAGAGGATAAAAAGATGGCCAAAACTATAGTCCAGGAATTCACCAAGGGTCTTTGGGATGAAATACCACCCTTTCGACTTGTACTCGGTTTATGCCCTGTACTGGCGGTGACCAAGACAGTAGAAAACGGAATTGGCATGGGTATGGCAACCACTTTTGTCTTGGTATGTTCCAATATCCTTGTTTCATCTTTGCGTAAAGTCATTCCGCCAAAGGTAAGAATCGCCTGTTTTATTATCATTATTGCGACATTTGTTACGGTGGTGGAACTGGTGATGCAGGCATTCACTTATCCGCTTTTTCTAAAACTTGGAATTTTTATCCCTCTTATTGTGGTTAACTGTATTGTCCTTGGCCGTGCGGAAGCCTTTGCCTCTAAAAACGGTATTTTTGCCTCATTGGCGGACGGACTTGGAATTGGTATCGGATTTACACTTGCTCTCGGTTCTCTTGGAGCCATACGTGAACTTTTCGGAACCGGCATCCTGACTATATGGGAAAAACCGATACAGATTTTCGGGCCTTCCTTTCAACCCTTTACCTTTATGATTGAAGCTCCAGGGGCATTTGTCTGCCTGGGACTTATGCTTTGTGTGATGAACATGGTGGGCTCCAAATAAGGCCACGAAGTTGGAAAGCTCGCAGGGCTGGTAACTAAAGAATCTCCAACCTGCTGGCTTTTCAAATTTTCTGCCTTTGCGGCAACATAAATTATGTACCGGTTTATCCGGGATGGGAGATAAAATGGGTGACTACATCGTCCTTGCAATCAGCTGCATCCTTATAAATAATATCCTGCTGGCCCAGTACCTTGGCAACTGCCCTTTTTTGGGCACGTCAAAGAAAATGGAAACCGCTGTCGGCATGGCCATGGCCGTTGTATTTGTTCTGGTGATGGCAGGCGTTATTACCTGGATTTTTAACACCTATATACTGCAACAGTTTGGTCTCGAATATCTTCGCACACTCTCATTTATTCTGGTTATTGCATCGCTTGTTCAGTTTGTTGAAATGTTTTTGAAAAAGTCTATCCCTGCCCTCTATGCCGGACTGGGAATTTTTCTACCCCTTATTACCACGAACTGTGCCGTAATGGGCGTTTGCCTGATTAATGTCAACGAAGAATATACTTTTCTGCAGGCCCTGGTGACATCATTTAGCTATGCCGTTGGTTTTGGTCTTGCCCTCGTTCTTTTTGCAGGAGTGCGTGAACGCATCCTTCTCGCCAGGGTTCCAAAACCCCTCCAGGATACATCTATTGCACTGGTAACTGCAGGAATACTCTCTTTAACATTTTTTGCTTTTAAAGGGATGGTGTAGGAGGCAGCAATGATAGAAGCCATTCTGGTCATGTTTGGTATAGGCGCAGCATGCGGACTCACCCTTAGTGTTGCTTCTAAAGTATTTTATGTTTATGAAGATCCTCGTATTGCGGAGGTTGAATGGCATATGGCCGGAGCAAACTGCGGCGGATGTGGTTATGCAGGTTGTTCCGCTGCAGCGGTTGCAGTTGTTGAAGGCAAGGCCCCACCCTCTGCCTGCGTGGTTGCCGGAATTGAATCCGCTGTTAATATTGCAGCCATAATGGGTGTTGACCCTGGCAGTGCCGAACCACTTATTTCTGAAAACTCTTGCCTTGGCGGAAACAGAGCGGATGATAAATACCACTATATGGGAATAAACAGCTGTCATGCGCTTGATGCTTTGTATGGTGGGAAAAGAGTGTGCAGTATCGGCTGCCTGGGGCTTGGAGACTGCATAAAGGCATGCAACTTTAACGCAATCAAGATGGGACCCAATGGTTATCCTGTGGTCGATGAAAGCAGGTGTGTCGGATGCGGTGCATGTGAAAAGGTTTGCCCTAAAAATATTCTTACCGTCAGAACCATGTCACAGCGGCTGTTGCATTTTAATGAAGAAGATGATGCCCTTGCGCCCTGTCAACAGACCTGCCCTGCTGAAATCGATATTCCGCTGTATATTTCACAGATCAGAGATGGCGATTACGCAGGGGCGGTTCATACCATTCGCGAACGAAATCCATTACTCCTGTCATGCGGCAGGGTCTGTCCGCATCCCTGTGAATCTTACTGCCGTCGGGGCATAGAAGACGAACCTGTTTCAATAAACCAATTAAAACGTTTTGTGGCGGACTGGGAGATGAATTCCGGGAAACGACTCCCGATTCCATGCGCACCTGATACGGGGAGACGTGTGGCCGTTGTGGGGGGAGGACCGGCAGGACTCAGCTGTGCATATTTTCTGCGCCGCCTGGGTCACGACGTCACCATATATGAAGCCATGCCGGAAATGGGAGGAATTATTAGGTATGGAATACCTGAATATCGACTTCCCAAAAAGGTTCTGGCCTGGGAAATAGAAGGGATTTTGAACCTGGGTATTGAGCATCATACCAACATGCGGCTGGGTGTTGATTTTACTTTAGACTCACTAATCACTCAGGGATTCGATGCGATATTTCTGGGAGTCGGCGCCTGGAATGATTACAGTCTGAAAGTAGAGGGTGAAGACCTTAACGGCTGTTTTAAAGGGATAGACTTTCTGTCCAGGGTGGCCTCCGGTGAAAAAGTGCCCATTGGCCGAAGGGCTGCGGTGATCGGCGGAGGAAATTCAGCGATCGATTGTGTGCGAACCATAGTCCGCCTTGGCGCCGAAGAAGTATCTATTGTTTACCGCAGGACCCGAAAAGAGATGCCTGCAAACGAAGTCGAAATCGTTGCCGCCGAACACGAAGGAATAAAATTTCATTTTCTGGCCGCTCCTGTCCGTGTGGTGGGAGATGATAATGACCATGTGACTCATCTGGAATACCTGAAAATGGAACTTGGTGAACCGGATGCCAGCGGAAGACGCCGCCCTGTCCCCATTGAAGGATCCGAAACCCTGATGGAAATCGATATGCTTATCACAGCCATCGGCCAAACCCCTGATGTTTCCTTTACGGAAAAGGAAAGGCGTCTTAAGGATCTTGAAATTACCCGATGGAAAACCATCGACAACCATCCTGAAACATTGCAATCAAGCATTCCGTATATTTTTACCGCAGGCGATTCAGCAACCGGACCGTCTCTGGTTGTCACCGCCATCGGAGGAGGAAGAAGGGCGGCTGCATCCATTCATCACTATCTTTCAGGAGAACCGGTTGAACCGCCCGAAAAATCCTTGTTTCAAAAGCATATCCAAGAGTCGATTTTTGATTCAGTGGAAGGAATAACCAAAACACCCAGAGCCAAAATGCCCGAACTGGAAGTGGATGAAAGAATCAAATCTATGGATGAAGTTGACCTGGTTCTCGATGAAAAGGATGCGCTGAACGAATCCAAACGCTGCCTGTCCTGCTGCCGACTCTGTTACAACAGAGATAAGATGGCGATTAATTCGAATTAGCTCATAAGAAATAGCTGATAGCGTAAACGTTTACAGAGCGTTGAAATGAGAAATTGGCCCTTCATACCCCAACGCCTTAATACACTCTTCCATATCTTGTGGAATCGGCGATTCAAAAGTCATTTTTTTTTGTAACGCCGGATGAAAAATTTTAAGACGCCATGCATGAAGCATCTGCCTGGTGACTTTTTTTTTAAATCCAACATTCAAAAGACCGCTTCTCATCTTTCGCATACCATAGACCGGGTCGCCTATAACCGGATGGTTGATTGCAGCAAAATGCACGCGAATCTGGTGCGTCCTACCTGTCTTTAAGTTAACCTTAATGAAGGTTGCATTTTTAAACCTTTCACGAACCTCCCATAAAGTTTCGGCCTCCCTCCCCTTATTGCTCTTGGTGGACATTCGTTTTCGATGAACAGGATGTCGGCCTATGGGAAGATGAATTGAACCTGAACCAGATTTCATTTCACCATGCACAAGGACAAGATATTCCTTTTTGATTGTTCTGGACTTGAACTGCAGGGAAAGATTTTCATGAATAGGGGAACTTTTAGCGACGACCAGCGTCCCAGATGTATCTTTGTCAAGCCGGTGTACAATTCCCGGCCTTATTTCTCCGCTGATCGTTCCGATATCAGGGCAATGATTGAGCAAAGCATTTACCAGGGTTCCTGAAAAATGGCCAGGGGCAGGATGAACCACCATCCCGGCCCTTTTGTTAATAACGATCAAATGCTCATCTTCATAAAGGATATCGATTTCAATGGATTCGGGTGCAAATGTTGCAGGAATGGGCGCTGGAACTCTTATTTCTACTATCTCTCCGGCCTTTACCCTGTATCCGGGTTTTTTATTTTCACCCTGGACTTGAATGCGACCTTCAACAATCAACTTTGCGGCATAGGACCGCGAGCAATCCGAAATGACGGATGCCGCCACCACATCAAGGCGTTTTCCGGTATCTGATTCATTGACAAAAACGGTCAAAGCACTCTGGTTGTGCATGATTTTAGGAGGGATTAACTTTCAGGGCTGCCTGCATTTTCCGGATCTTCCGGGTCTTCCAGATCTTCCGGAATGAAAAATGATTTGATTTCTGTCATAATTGTCTTTTCATCGGTATTCCTGGCAGTGGACAACTCCTTAACCAAAAGTACCTGTGCGGTGTCAAAAAGCTTTCGTTCCCCAAAGGAAAGGTCTTTGGTATATTTTAATATGGACAGGTCCCTGTAAACCTCTGCCACATCGTAAAGAGATCCTGTTTTGATCTTGTCCATGTAATCTCTGTATCTGCGGTTCCAGGTCTGGTTATCCATGGGGTTTTCTTTTCTCGCCTCCAACACCTCATAAATTTTGGGAATCTCTTTTACGTCAATAACCTCCCTTAACCCGACAGATTCAACATTCCAGGTGGGAATCATGATAACCATGTTGTTTTCCAGAACCTTCATGATATAAAAATCATGTTCTTCCCCGTTTATGACCTTGCTTTCAATCGCTTCAATCATACCCACGCCGTGCGCAGGATAAACGGCAAGATCACCGATTTGAAATTCCGGCACTTTGCGATTAGCAGGCTGGCCCTGTTCATTAGGTTTTTTATTATTCATATTAACACCACCCATAGGGTTCTTTATAGATTCATCAAAACAGCAGAGTCTTAGTTCATATCACAGCTTTGCCCAATAATCAATAAAAAAAGGATTGGCGCATAATTGCGCCAATCCTTTGTTAAAGTTCATTGGTTACTATATTTTGTTTACAGCAAAAACGGCACTAACAGCAGTGCGACCACATTTAATATCTTGATCATCGGATTCACCGCAGGGCCTGCAGTATCCTTATAAGGATCGCCCACTGTATCACCGGTTACGGCTGCCTTGTGAGCATCGCTTCCTTTGCCGCCAAGGTTTCCGTCTTCGATGTATTTTTTCGCATTATCCCATGCTGCACCGCCTGTGGTCATGGAAATGGCCACAAATACGCCGGTGATAATACTGCCGATTAAGAGCCCGCCAAGGGCAATCTTACCCAGAAACAGGCCGACAAGAATCGGTGCCACAACCGGAAGAAGCGCAGGAACGAGCATTTCCTTTAAAGCAAACTTGGTCACAATATCCACACATGCACCGTAATCCGGTTTTGCGGTACCTTCCATGATACCGGGAATCTCTTTGAACTGACGTCTTACCTCGTCCACAACGGCCCCGCCGGCTCTTCCAACCGCCTGCATGGCAATGGAGCCAAAAAGAAAGGGAAGAAGACCGCCGATAAAAAGACCGATAATCACGCTTACGTTGCTTAAGTCAAATTTCAGGTTAGCCTCACCGCCATGCATGGCAAACTCCTGCGTATAGGCAGCAAAAAGCACCAGGGCTGCCAAACCGGCCGAACCGATGGCATAGCCCTTGGTAACGGCCTTGGTGGTATTTCCCACCGCATCCAGCGGGTCAGTAATGGCACGAACGCTTTCGTCCATTTCCGCCATTTCGGCAATACCGCCGGCATTGTCCGTAATCGGACCGTAGGCATCTATGGCAATCACCATTCCTGTCATGGAAAGCATGGACATGGCAGCCATGGCAAGACCATACAGATCTGCAAAATGATAGGCCAGACCAATGGCAAGACAGATGGCAAGTACCGGAGCCGCGGTGGACTGCATACTTACCGCCAACCCCGCAATGATATTGGTTCCGTGGCCTGTGGTTGAAGCCTGGGCAATATCTTTAACCGGTTTGCGAATGCCGGTGTAATACTCGGTGATGATCACAATCACAACGGTCAGAACAAGGCCCACTAAGGTTGAATAATAAATCGACATGGCCGAGACACCGGGAATGTTACCCATCATATTTTTACATGCAAAAAAGAAGGCGATGGCGGCAAGAATAGCAGCACCGAACATCCCCTTGTACAGAGCGCCCATGATATATTCGCTTGACCCAAGGCGGACAAAAAAGACCGCAATAATAGATGCAACAATGGAAATGGCACCCAGGACCAGAGGAAATTCTGTGGCAATGCCGATCTTTGGAAAGAGAAGGTTTCCCAGAAGCATGGCTGCAACCGCTGTAACCGCATACGTTTCGAAAAGGTCTGCGGCCATTCCTGCACAGTCACCCACATTATCTCCCACGTTATCCGCAATGGTAGCCGGGTTTCTCGGATCATCTTCAGGTATACCGGCTTCTACCTTTCCCACCAGGTCGGCACCCACATCAGCACCTTTGGTAAAGATGCCCCCGCCAAGCCGGGCAAAAATAGAAATAAGGCTTCCACCAAAACCCAGTGCCACAAGAGCAATAACCGCTTCTCTGGAAGGTGTGCCCATATTGATTAAAATTGTATAGAATCCGGCAACTGCTGTAAGGGCCAAGCCGGCAACGATCATACCGGTCACAGAGCCACCCTTAAAGGCCATGGAAAGTCCTGCTGCAAGACCCTTCTTGGCGGCTTCAGCGGTTCTCACATTGGCGATAACCGATACCCGCATGCCGATATACCCGGCAAGAAAAGAGGCAACCGCTCCAACTAAAAATCCGATTGCTGTCTTAAACCCCAAGGCAAAAATAATGATAACAAAAAGAATGATGCCGGCAATCCCCATGCTTTTCAGCTGCCGGTTCAGATATGCAATAGCGCCCTCTTTAACTGCACCTGCAATTTCCTGCATTTTTTCATTTCCTGCCGGAGCGCCTTTAACGACGCCCGCCAGAATAATAGAAAAAATGACCCCCACAACACCCACCAGTGTACAAACCAACGGTAAATAGTCCATTCTTTCCTCCATCTGAAAAGTTTAACTTGTCAATACGGTTCTTTTGTTGTTGAACCGGTTCATTCCATCCTTTATCCCTTTACAAAGGATGGTAACTGCTGCATTCCGGGCATTGATGATTATCTGATCCAAAACCTTGGATTCATCAGCAGAATATTTACCCAGAACATGACCGGTAACATCCGCTCCGGTCCCGGAACGCCCGATGCCGATGCGAATACGTGAAAAATCACCTCCTCCAAAGGCATCCATAAGCGATCTTACTCCATTGTGTCCTCCATGCCCTCCTTTCTCTATTATTTTTATTCTTCCAAAATCAAGGTCTATGTCGTCATGAATCACCAACATATCCTTATATAATATCCTAAAATACCCGGCAAGATTTTGAACCGGAGGTCCGCTTTTATTCATAAAAGCCATCGGTTTTGCCAGTATGACATCAACGCCTTCAATTAAACCTTTTCCAAAGGCCGTGTTAAATTTTCTTTTATCAAGGGATATGGAAAAAGTCTGTGCAATATGATCAACTGTCATAAAACCGGCATTATGACGGGTATTCTCGTACTCACCGCCAGGATTCCCCAGGCCCACAATCAGGCGTAATCGTGCCGTCATGAACTATTCTTCTTTGCCGGCTTCTTTACCGGTTTCAGAGGTTTCTTCTCCTTCAGCTGCGCCCTCTTCACCTTCTTCTAGCTCTTCTTCCTCTTCCTCAACCTCTTCTTCTTCAACCTTTGGACTGAGTACAGTCAGAACCGTATAATTAACATCAGCCTGAATTTCCATGTCCCCTTCCAAAGGAATCTCTTCCACATGGACAGAATCGCCTATATCAAGCTCGGTAATATCGATCGCAATTTCTTCCGGGATATCACCAGGAAAGCACATGACTTCCAGTTCATGTCTTATTATCTGGAGTAAACCGCCGAGCTCAACCCCCTTTGATTTGCCTTTGGTGACAACAGGAACGTTCACTACAATCTTTCGTTTCATATCGATCTCATAGAAATCGATATGCAGAAAGTCTTTGGAAACCGGATGTGTCTGTAATTCCTTGATTATGACTGATTTTTCAAAAGTTTTTCCGTTTTGAATGACAAGATTTAACAGAACCTGGCTGACATTACCCTTTTTTAGGACTTCCTCAAAATCACCTGTGCTGACAGACAACAAAACAGGTTCTGTGTCTCGGCCGTACAGCACCGCAGGTACTCTACCTTCGCGTCGGAGAACCCGTGCAGGCCCATTCCCCGTGGTTTTTCTAACATTTGCTTTTAGTTCAATTTGTTCCAAATTATTTCCTCCTTAAAAATAGTTTCGGAAAAAAATTGTTTTTCACCACTAAGCTCTCAAGCAACACAAAGACTATTTAATTTATTAATTAGTTATCTCTGTATGCTCTGTGGCCATGGTGACAAATTCAACTTTTTACGAAACCATCAACAATGACTTATACAAACAGTGATGTGACAGAGTCACCTGTATAGCTTCTGATTATCGCTTCCCCTATAAGCTCCGAAATGGTCAGAACTTTTATCATATCACAGGCTTTTGCTTTTTCGTTTAAAGGAATCGTATCCGTTACCATAAGACTTTTCAGCTTGGAATCTGTAATCCTGTCCACAGACGGGCCTGACAGTACGGCATGGGCACAGCAGGCATGAACCTCTCTTGCACCGTTTTTTATAATGGCGGCAGCTGCCTCGATCAACGTCCCCGCGGTATCGACCATGTCATCAAGGATAATCGCAATTTTTCCGGCAACATCACCGATGACCGCCATGGCCCGGGCCTTATTCGGCGCATCACGCCGCTTGTCTACCACAGCAAGATCCGCATGAAGCCTTTTGGCAAAAGCCCTTGCCCTTTCAGCTCCACCTGCATCAGGGGAAACGATCACAAGATTACTATTAAAATGATGCTTTATATACTCAATAATAACCGGTGCGGCAAAAAGGTTATCCACCGGAATATTGAAAAACCCCTGAATCTGGCCGGCATGGAGATCCATGGTTATCACCCTGTTTGCTCCGGCGACTTCCAGCATATCTGCAACAAGCTTGGCACTGATTGGAACACGGGGTGCCACTTTTTTATCCTGTCTGGCATAACCGTAATATGGAATGACTGCGGATATCCTGCTGGCAGAGGAGCGCTTAAATGCATCCAGCATTAAAAGGAGTTCCACCAGATTATTGTTCACCGGTTCACAGGTCGATTGAATGAGAAAAACGTCCTTGGAACGAACGTTTTCATCAATTTCAATCTGTATCTCACCGTCACTGAATGTTTTGACCTTGGCTTTGCCCATCGGAAGGTTGAGATAATCACAAATTTTTTTTGCCAGAACCGAATTTGAGTTACCCGAAAAAATGGCCAGACCGCCGGTTGAATTTTCTTTCATTGTTATAGCTTCACCGATTGAATATTTTTTATTTATGAAACATGGCTGGGGCGGGAGGATTCGAACCTCCGAATGCAGGAACCAAAGTCCTGTGTCTTACCGCTTGACGACGCCCCATAAAATGCATCAGCTTCAATAAGGGATGCTTGAAAAACTAACAGCCTCGTATCACGAATCCTGTATGATACATCCATCATCAATGATCATATCTGTGAGAAACAGCTGCCATTCACTGTTTTTAGAAAGCATACGATTGGCTGCAAGGGCCTTATCTTGATCAGAAAAAAGGCCGAACACAGTCGGCCCGCTTCCAGACATAAGCGCTCCTTTTGCTCCTTGGCCCAAAAGTGCTTCTTTTACCGCAGTTATTTCAGAATGTTTTGATACCACCACCCTCTCAAGATCATTACATAAATGACATGCGGCATTAAAGGTGCGAGTCTCCAAAAGAGTTTTTTTAAGAGTTTTTTTACATTTTGTCAATCCCAAATCGACATTTTTATAAACCTCGGCAGTCGAAACCCCAAACCCCGGATAAACCAACAAAATTTTATATGACGGCAATCCATCGCAGGCTTCAAGTTTCTCACCAATACCGCTTGCCCATGCTGCTTTCCCCAACAATAAAAATGGCACATCCGCACCAATGGAGATACCCATGGCCATGAGTTCATCAAGGCAAAACGGGTACCCGTAACAGCGGTTTAAGCCTAAAAAAACGGCGGCAGCATTACTGCTCCCGCCGCCAAGTCCGGCTGCAACCGGTATCTTTTTTTTAATCGTAATTTTGACACCCTCTTTTCTGTTTAATCGGTTAAAAAAAAGATCAGCCGCCTTAAATGCGATGTTGGTTTCATCTTCGGGGACCTTTGGGTTTGAGCACGATACGGTCGTCTTTTTAACGCCTGTTTTAAGAAAAATGGTGTCATAAAGGCTGACACCACACATAAGAGTGACCAGATTATGGTACCCGTCCGATGTTTTTCCGGTGACATGCAAAAACAGGTTTATTTTGGCCGGAGAGAGAATCTTCATAGAGCCACTCAATTCGGATGAACTATTATAGGGCATCATAGCCGTTAAGAAAAAAGACTATGAACATAGAACATCGAATTTTGAATACGGTGTTCTACCCATCTATAAACTGTCTGAGCGAAGCGATTTCATCATTCCATGTTCGATGTTCGACGTTCAATAAAAGACTTCGCTTTTTTAGTACACGTTCAGTTTTGCTTATCCCTTCTCTTTAACGTATATAATCCTCAAGTCGTAAAGAATGTTTTTAAGTATTTTTTCCTCTTCCTCCGATAAATTCCCTTTGGTTTTTTCTTCAAGCATGCTTAAGATATCGATGGTCTGCTTGGCTAAGGGCAAATTTTTCACTTTCGCACCCGATGCAGGGTCTTCAATCGCTCCAAGGTTAACCAGAGCAGATGCGTTCAAAGAGATGATGAAAGTCGGAAAATTGATCTCCGGAAGTTGAGCCTCTGCATCCTGTTTTTCCTCTGATGCCGCCTCTTTGGCCTCTGTTTTCTCTTCAGCAGTTTCCTTATCAGGTGCATGCTCCTCCGTATTAGGATCCTGTTCTTCCTGGGTTAAAATTCTTTTGTCTTTAATAACAAAACCTTTTTCTTCGCCTTTCTCGTCAGGCATTTTTCCTCTCCTTGTATTCCTTTAACTTATTGAAAAAATATGCCCAAATCCGCATTCAGGTCATCCGATTTTACATGAGCTAAAATGCGTCCTCCCTTTGTCATAATTCTAACAGTGTGACCGTAATGACCATGGGCAAATCACGCAGTTCCTTAAGTACATTGTCGGGTATGGGTGTGTCTGTTTTAAGAAAAATAATATTATTGACACCTTTTTCATCCCGCCCCACCTGCATTCGGCTTATATTAATATCGTTTTTACCGAGGACGGTACCGATACTTCCAATCGCACCCGGCTTATCAAGATTAAAAATAAGAGCCAGATGACCCTCAGGGATCACCTCAAGCCCGAAATTGTTGATCTTGACTATTCTGGGTTCACTCTTTCCGTATATGGTCCCTGATACCACATTTGTCATTTCAGTGGTATTCACCCTGACAGTAATCAGATTGATAAAGTGCTCGGCATGGGTGCTGGTTGCCTCGGTAACTTTTATGCCCCTTTCTTTGGCAATAATATTTGCATTGACAAAATTTACATCATCTTTGGCAACCACTGCGAGGAGTCCTTTTAAAACCGCGGTTGAAACAGGGGCAAGATCAAGATCGTCAAAATCGCCGTTGTACTCGATAACCACTTCTTTGATAGGCCCTTTGGCAATTTGTGCCTGAAGACAGCCCATTCGATCGGCAAGAGTCAGAAATGGCCCCAACCTGGCAAGAAGTTCGCCTGCCACCGAGGGAACGTTTACCGCATTATGGATGGTACCGTTTTTCAAAAAATCAATTATCTGTTCAGCCACACCAACCGCCACGTTGGTCTGTGCCTCCTTTGTCGACGCACCTAAATGGGGCGTACAGATCACACGGTCGTGTTCAAACAGGCGACACACACCCGGTGGTTCGGTTACAAAAACATCAAGTGCCGCTCCGGCGACTTTTCCAGATTGTAGGGCGTCATTTAAGTCATCCTCATCAACAATACCTCCACGAGCACAGTTAATGACCATCGCACCATCTTTCATCTGATCAAAAGCCGCCTTGTCAAGAAGCCCGATGGTGCTGTCAAGCTTGGGCACATGCACCGTAATATAGTCGGCTTCCTGATACAGTTGTTCTATGGAGACGCTCTTAAACCCGGCCTTTTCAATCTGTTCATCCGTGACATTGGCATCATGCACAATCACTCGCATTTTCAATCCTCTTGCACGGTCTGCAACAATGGAACCGATTTTGCCGAAACCGATCACACCCAGCTTTTTATGGAACACTTCTCTCCCCTGAAGTTTTTTCTTTTCCCACTGACCATTTTTTAAACTGCTGGTTCCCATAGGTATATTTCTGGTCAGAGCCAGCATCATGGCAATCGTATGCTCAGCAGTGGTTACTACATTCCCACTCGGAGTATTCATCACCACGATTCCCTTTTTTGTTGCTGCGGGAATATCCACATTGTCAAGGCCGATTCCCGCACGTCCGATCACCTTCAGGTTGGTTGCTGCCTGCAGAAGATCTTGGGTTACCTTTGTTGCGCTTCGAATAACAAGACCGTCGTAATCCCCGATGATACCTTTGAGCTCTTCAGGAGGCAGTCCTGTATTAACATCAACTTCAATCCCCTCTTCTTCCTGAAACATCCGGATGCCGATTTCGCCTAGATTATCGCTGACCAAAACTTTCATACTTTTTACCTCCTGATTCATGTGATTTTTTCCAGCAAACTCAAGTGCCGAAAGCCGTTTAAAACCTATGTTGCGCTAAGATTTTGCCAGCCCTTGCTGCAAATGTAATATATTTATATTTCTACCATATTATTTCAACCCATTTTGTCACGCAGGCTTAAAAGAAAAAATCTAGTGTTTCACCTTATTGTTGCGATACTGAATATAGGCATCGCGAAACGCTTCATACGGTTCAATGGCTGCCTCTTTAATAGACTCCCAATCTCCTATATGCAGGGAAGTTTCGTTTATTTTATCGAAAGACCAGATTGCCACTGAAGCTTCAATCGGTTTGACATAGGTAATGGGATTTAGAAAGCGGTCTCCGACCATCCCCACGGAATCACGTAAAGTAGATGGGCCAAGCACAGGCCAGACCAGATAAAATCCATTGCCGATACCATAAGCACCCAGGGTCTGGCCCAAGTCTTCGTCACTTATATCAAGATTGAAGTATTTCTGGGCAGGATCCCCAAACCCAAGGATTCCCACCGTACTGTTAACTGCAAAACGGACAAGTTCGGTTCCACCGGCGTTTACTTTACCCTGAAGCACACAGCTTGTCAGGCGGATCGGGGTAAAGATGTTGCTAAAAAAATTTCTCACACCGGTTCTGACCACTCCGGGAACTATCGCTCTGTATCCCTTTGCCACCGGCTTTAAAAACCAGAAATACAGCTTGTCATTAAAGTGATGCATGGCCCGATTCCATAAAGACAGAGGATCGGCCACTGTCACCGCCTTTTCTTTAAATTCATTTTCAAACTCATCAAGGAATTCGTCCTTTTCTGCTAAATTCGACTTGGCTTCCTCAGATGGAGATATCTCCCGGTTTGGTGAAACAGGTTTTTTAGTTGAAGCATCAGAGGGTGATACAGGTGTATCTGCTTTTCTGTGAGCACAGCCGGATAATATCAGAAAACCAATCCCCAAGATTATTAAAAATAGATTAAACTGTCTTTTCATCACAAGTTAGCGGCTTCGTTCCAATTGAAATAGCAGGTGTCTGACGCACATCGCCAAAAGGACTATGATTCCATTAAGTTGCAGAAACTCCGACACATCAAGCTATCAAGGGCGGGTTTAATTGTCAACGTCAATTTTCCAGCAGAAAGGGAACCACAAAGCATGACGCAGGTTGAGACAGTAAATGGGACTTTCATATTTGAAATTGTTCAACCGGTTTATCCCAGTATCAATCTTTGCGGATCACATCTCTCTCGTAACATCTTAAGCTCCTTTGCTGAGGGAGCCTGGACCTTACATGACCGTGATATGTCCACTTCGAAATCCATATTATCAAGTACTTGCTGCGGTGTAATTTCCGGGAAACATCCCTTAAGATACATTTCTTTTGTTTTATCATCAAACCCCATGATCGCCATGTTGGTAATCACGGTGGACGGTCCTCCGTCTGGCAGCCCGGCTTTTTTTCTTCCTTCAGGCCCGTCAAGCCAGCCCGGGCTGGTGATATAATCTACCTTTGACACAAATTTTCTTTTTTCTTGTTGCATGAAAATGATGGTTCTGTTGACAAAAGAGGCCACGTCACAGGCGCCCCCGCTTCCTGAAAATCGCACCCTGGGTTTAAAATAATCCCCGATCACCGTTGAGTTCAGATTGCCAAAGCGGTCAATTTGAGCGGCACCTAGAATTCCCACCACCTTTTTTCCGGTAAACCGGTTTTGCATGGTGGCAAATGCATCCGCAAGACCGCCATTGACTGACGTCCAGAACATGACACGGGGATCAGCCACTGCAAGAGGAACTTCTTGAAGCTTGGAATCCACTGCGCCGGTTTCAAAAAATATGACACTGTTGGGTGCACTGATGTGTTTGGCGGCCATGGCTGCTAGCATGGAAATTCCTGTTCCGCAAAACACGATATCTCCATCCCCTATCTCCCGGGCAGCAGCTACTGCCATCATTTCTCTCATTGTATAGTCTGCCATGGAATACTCCCGAATAGTTATTCTATTTGGATCATCTCCCAATGAGTTGGTCGATTGATCAGGGGTAAGGATTCCAGGGGTCAAGGGTTGGAGTTAAATTGACCGAAAAACAAATTTTTACAGAAAAATTCCTAACTCTTGGCACCGTCTCTTTATATAGACATACTTTAAAAACACTAAGAAGTAAGGGCAGAGAACACGCAAATTTTTATATCATCTGTATCGAGCCGTTTGCATTCACTTGAACCCTTGACCCCTTGGATCCTGGAACCCTATTCTCCGACTAAATTGGAGAAGAACCTTCTATTTCTCTCTTTATCTTCTATCTAGATTCTCCGCATACCCGGTAATGGGATCTGCCTTTATCATCTCCATTCGATCTTGGCCCACCAGATCAAGTAAGCCCTGGTGATTCTTTACACCGTAAATAAATTTTTCAAGATACTTCTGGTAACGAAGATCATCCACAGCATATTCCTTGTAATCATTCAGGTAAACCGGATCGTAATCATAATATCGATAATTGGCTGTTGGAAAAGCGCCAAAAGGAACATGCACAACCGCATCCACACAAAAAAATGGGATCTGGTTTTGATCCGGGTTTTTTCTTAACTCTTCAGATTCAACCAGTTCTTCGCAGGTGACAATAAGATGTTTTGCGGATTTTGCCTGTTCTATATCGGCAAAGGTGAGTCCTTCTATCCTGGTTGTCCCCTGTCGATCGGATTTTTGAACGTGAATGATGGTCACATCCGTATTGATGGCCGGGACCAGGACCACTTGGGTTGCATCGGTCCATGAAATAAAAGGGTTGTCTATCACCGTAAGTTTTTTGTCAGGTATCTTAACATCTGATTTTCTCAATTTCTCGGAAAAACCCCATTTGTCAATAATATCGGTCCCGAGTGAAGATCGAGTCGGCAGAAAAGGGACACCCATGGCACCCGCAAGAAATCGCAAAGTCATTTGGTAATTTGAATAGTCTTCCACGAGAATCGTTCCTTCTGTCACCGCCTTTTTAAACCGAATACATGTGGGTGCAAATCTGCCGCTTCCACCATAGGCAATTTCCAGTTTTGCCACACACCCCGCTCCGATAAGTTCATCAACGCCCTGGCCATTGGAATGGGCATAGAGATGGAGGCCTGTGATACCCTGCCGAATAATTTCATACACCGCAGCCATGGGGTTCCGGTTAATGGTGAATCCACCAATGGAAATATGGCTGTCATTGGTAATATACTGCTTTATGGCCTCCGACAGGTCCATTACTTTGTCAAACCCGGTGTTCATAAAAAGACTTCTCCTTTTTTTTTAACAACACGCCTACATAACAAAACCGGTAAATAAAGACACCTGGTGGAATTCATTGCCGGCAGGTCATCAATCTATAAACCCGATTCTGCAATCCACGCTTCCAGTGTCACCGGTTTAGCAATAAATCCGGATACGGGCTTCCATTCACATTGAGCGCTTAACTCCACCCCTTCGCTTATAATTGAAACCGGTCGATCTGAAGAAACGACCACCACCATAATGTGATCATGTTCAGCAGTGAATCTAAGAGCGGAATTATATCTCGCTCCCCGCGATCTGTCCTCCCCGGGAATGGCCCGTCCATCCAGCAGGCAGGCAAAGCCATGAAGGTTTAAATCAGTGGCGATATGCAGGGCACCGTCTATTTTTGACAGTGCTTTGGTCAAATCCAAAAGTTCCGGCTTTTGAAGATCAAGGGGCTTTTCGAGCTTCTGACCTGAAATAGCTATGGATTGCTCATTAAGATCAAGCACAATGGTGCAACCGTGTTTTCGCCTCTCGGCATGGTGAACAATCCCATAGATCACTTTAAAAAGAGTGCCTGCAAGTGATGAATCCATGTCAGCCTCAAGCAGTGCTTCTTCAACCTGGACCAGTTTTGCCTTATGGGTGGTTGATTCAAAACTGCCATCAGAAAAACTGCAAACTTCGCTGCCGTTAAGCTTTAAAAAACCGTGTATCCCCTGGAAATCGGCAGTGATATGAAACTTCGGTATTTCTCCTATGGCAATTCCCACCACCGTTTTTTCGTCAGATACCAGTTTTCGGTCAGAATACTCCACCGCCTGCAAAAGCTTGCGGATGTGCTTAAAATTTTCCAGGCTGGGTCGCTCCATTTCAGGAAATTTCACCACAAATTCCATGTCCTGAATGGTTTTCTTTTCCAGGAAAACCAGTTCACCCCTGGGCCACTGTCCTTCTTCCCTAGTTTTTGAAATACCCATTATTGCATTCAGAATCGGATAAACCCTGATCTGGGTATCCCATCCCAAAATGGCATTCATTTCATCGATTACATAATCACGAACTGCATGAGCTGCATATTCACGAAGAAAAGTGCCTGAAATTCCTGTATACAATTCTTCTTCATTGGCAATATCATGGGAAAAGCGCCAGGCAGCGTGTTCCAGCCACCGTTCGGTGGGACCGACACAGCACAAATCCGGATGATGCTCGGTAAACCACATTTGGTAAAAAACGGAACTGGAA
The DNA here is from genome assembly GCA_034189135.1 of Thermodesulfobacteriota bacterium. Taxonomy (NCBI): domain Bacteria; kingdom Pseudomonadati; phylum Thermodesulfobacteriota; species Thermodesulfobacteriota bacterium. The sequence goes on from JAXHVO010000049.1 coordinate 76,868, forward strand.
CGTCCACCATATGAGATGAGCCCTGCCAACTGCAGATTTTTCTCCGGGATCATATGGCTGAACTTTTTCCTGTCATTTGAAATCCCGGTGTTCATGCGCCAGGCATTGGAACCCAAATATAGTTCTTTGAATTTGGGTTCATGCCCATTAAGAAGATGCTGGGGGTCATAAATGCACACCGGGTCGTGAGGCGTTAGAGCATAAATAACCACGCTTCGGCTCGGACCGGAAAAATGGGAAAGACCGTCACATAATCCATCACTTGTTTCGGCAATACATCGGCAGGTGAATGCATCAGCAGACATTGACTCTCTCAACTAAAAAATGTAATCTTTTTACTCAAGTTTCGCACCCCGGTTTGGCGGAAAATAATGCCCTGACGGTACGTAAAATATAAAATCAAATTTGAATCGAAACGGTTATATTTTTTTCTGTAAGGGGATATGTGGATCATCTATTCCACCTTATCGCAGTGTCCGGATATTTGGGATATACAGTCCCGTTTATATTATTTATCAACGGATGGGCTTTATCCCAAATATCCGGACACGCTGCAACCGATTAAATTCATATCCCCTGGAAGAAAATAATATAACTGTCTCGATTCACACCTTGAACACGAATATGCGCTTTAAGAATTCTGGCTCCACCGTAGATAGGGGGTGCGAAACTTGAGTTTTTATTTTTTAAAAGGGTTGACCACGCTTACAATGGGCGTTCTTCATAAAGCGAAAATATTGTCTATGGCGTATAGCTATCGATCGGATAACATAATGGGGCGTAAAACTCAACTGGCTATGAATATTTGGAGAAAAATACACCCAGAACCGTGATACGGACTTGGTTTGAGTCATGATTTTTTTCAAGATTGTCATAAACTTTCATGGCTGATTGGGCACAGCGAAGCATGAAACCTAAGGTTCGACCTGGGAAATCACCTATTGGCCCGTTATCAGACATACCAATATTATATAGAAATGAACGTTCGGCAGCTGTCTCGTTTCAATGAGATTTGAGCCAGCCCCAGAGGACAGAATCCCACGGCGGCGTTGATCGCCTCTGCCTGCATCGGTTTAACTGAGAAGATAGGGGGTGTGTAGGATACCGATTTTATTCATCGCTCTGGTACCGGGCAAACAGGTGATTCCCCCGGTCGAAACGAACTAAGATTGAAAAACAACTGTTTGTTTCTAATGAATTATTTATAGCTAAAATATAGCTACATAATTGTTGACATTTTTTTTTAATTGCTGGTATGTACTCAAAACAAATTTTGGCATCATAGAACACTATTTTTTCTAAACATCGAGACTTTTAAAAAACGGTAAATGATATTCGACTTCAAGTCGACCGTCCTGAACTTTGAGTCTGTCGAAACAAAGGGGAAATCCCGCTCATCGGAGACGCAAAAATCGGATATAATGTGACGTTTTACAAAGGTCTCACATATTTTTCAGGAGGATGGTAAATGGATTTTGCTCTATCAAAAGAACTTGAAATGCTTAGAAAGGCGGTACGGGAATTTATGACCAAGAAGGTGGCACCGAATGCCGATGAATGGGATGCAAATCATTATCTGCCGTACAAAGAAGCCATGAAACCCATGGGAGAACTCGGCTTTTTCGGAACCGTAATACCGGAAGAATATGGCGGTGAGGAAATGGGATGGCTGGCGGCGATGATCGTCACCGAGGAAATTGCAAGGGTTTCAAGCTCTCTCAGGGTCCAGGTCAATATGCAAGTACTTGGTTGCGCCTTTACTATTTATAAATACGGCAGCGAGGAAATAAAGAAAAAATACATAGAAAAGCTTTGCACTGCCGAATATATCGGTGGATTTGGCATCACCGAGCCTGACGCAGGGTCCGATGTGATGGCCATGGCCTCCACGGCAGAAGATAAGGGTGATCACTGGCTTTTAAACGGTTCCAAGACCTGGATTTCCAACGCCAATTATGCGGATGTCGTCATTTATTATGCTTACACGGACCGGTCAAAAGGTTCCAAGGGTCTTTCCGCCTTTGTGGTTGAACTGAAGAATTTTAATGGTGTCAAGACATCCGGTCTGGATAAGATGGGATCTCATTCCTCGCCGACCGGTGAAATTTTCCTCGACAACACCAAGGTTCCCAAGGAAAATATTTTGGGGAAACCCGGCGATGGTGCCAAAATTGTATTTGGCTCCCTGAACCAGACAAGACTGTCCGCTGCTGCCGGTGCGGTCGGGCTTGCCCAGGCGTGCCTGGAATCGTCAACAAAATATTGCAATGAACGAAAGCAGTTCGGCAAACCCATCGGACAGTTTCAAATGAACCAGGATATGATTGCCCAGATGTCAACAGAGGTTGAAGCTGCAAGAATGTTGGTCTACAAGGCTGCTTGGGCAAAGGATCAGGGAAAACTCAACAACGGGCTGGATGTGGCACAGGCAAAATATTTTGCAGGTGAGGTGGCCACCAAATGTGCCAACTATGCCATGCGAATTTTCGGCGCTTACGGTTATTCCACCGAGTACCCCATAGCAAGATATTACCGGGATGTTCCCACTTATACCATGGTGGAAGGATCGGCCAACATCTGCAAGTGGATTATTGCTCTAGATCAGCTTGGCATCCGGAAAGCAAACAGATAACCGGCAGGTGGGGAATTGCAAAAATCGAACGCCAGAGGTGCAGCCTTCGGCAGTAAGGATCGTCAGTTAGTGACTTGAATAGCAAACTGGCGTTCTGGAAGCCAAAACCTTAATCCTCAGGCGAAACGTTCGTCAAAAGGAGTTTTGTTTTGGATAAAGAGATAGCGGAAAAAACAAAAAAGACCGCCGAGCTTTATTTTAAAGGGGTTAAGGATGAACGACCGTTTGAGCTCTGGCGAAGTTTTGACAAAGATCTTGCTAAGGATCTTTCTTTGTTTATTACAGGCAGGATGTATGCCAGGGAAAAAATACCACATAAAACTCGTCAACTCATTACCGTTGCAACCCTTACCGTACTCTCCCGCCTGGATGAACTGAAGCTTCACATTCAGGCATCCTTGAATGTCGGGTGTACACCGGAAGAAATCGCAGAAACCATATTTCAGACGTTTACCTATGCCGGGATACCAACGGTCAATGCCGCACTCAAGACGTTAAGATCGGTTCTTGAAGAAAAAGAAATATGGCCGTTGACAGATGAACCTTGATGATTTCGCCAAATGAGTATTTTTAAAATTGACGCTGCTTTTATAAAAGAGTATAGAAAATGGTAAATACCCAGACAGGCTAAAGCTGATAAAACAGCCACTACGCCTTCAGCCTTCTAACTAAACATCTGAAAGATCCTTTGGCGATGCCCTTCAAAGAGCTGAATAGACATTAAAAAATATACCAACAAATAAAATCGGGAGTTATGGACTATGAGACCTTATTTTGCAAAAATGACGGAATTTGGACACGAACTGAACAAAGGCCAGATATTAAGCAGTGAAGAAAATGTCAAACAAATCAAGGAAGTAGAGGCTGAGCTTAAAGAAGCTGTTGAAAAGGTCAAAACCGTTGGATTCCCTGAAGAAAAAATCAATGCACGTGGAATGATGACCGTGTGGCAGCGACTTCGATACCTGGTTGATCCTGGCACGTGGTGCCCGTTGCATACCCTTTATAACCCGGCCGAAAACGAGGAAGGGACCACCAATGTTTTTGACGGGCTGGGAAAAATATCCGGCAAGTGGGCGGTGATTATCGGTTTTGACAATAAGATTCTGGCCGGGGCATGGGTACCCGGACAGTACGAAAATATCCTGAGAGCAACGGATCTGTCAAAACGGCTCAACATTCCCCTGGTCTGGCTGGTAAACTGTAGTGGGGTAAAACTAACCGAGCAGGAAAAGTTCTATGCCAATCGACGGGGTGGTGGCACCACCTTTTTCCGGCACGCTGAGCTGGAGCAAGCCGGAATACCCATACTTGCGGCGATTTACGGTACAAATCCCGCCGGCGGAGGTTACCAGGGAATCAGCCCCACCATTCTTTTTGCCCATAAGAACTGCAATATTGCGGTCGGTGGGGGTGGAATACTGAGCGGAATGTCTCCCAAGGGACATTTTGACAAAGAAGGCGCCGAAGCGCTGATTGCTTCTGCAAAGCAGTTTAAGGTCGAGCCTCCTGGTTCCGCAAAGATTCATTATGATGAAACCGGCTTTTTCAGATATGTTTACGATGAAGAAACCCAGGTACTGGACGGAGTCAAGGATTATATGAAGGATATGCCTGCCTATAATCCCAAATTTTTCCGTGTTGCCGACCCCAAGCCCCCGAGGTTTCCCGCAGAAGACCTGTACCGGCTCATCCCCTTTAACCAGAAACAGATGTACAATTTTGACGAAGTGCTGGCACGTCTTGTTGACGGCAGTGAGCACATGGAATTCAGACCCGGTTACGGACCGGAGGTTTATACCGGCTTATGCAAAATCGACGGATACCTGGTTGGCTGCATCGGTAACCGTCAGGGTTTTCTGGGAGAAAATTACCCGGAATATGCAGACTATCCGGGTATCGGCGGAAAGCTTTACCGCCAAGGCCTTATCAAGATGAACGAATTTGTTACCCTTTGCGGTAGAGACAGGGTACCCATTATCTGGTTCCAAGATACTTCCGGTATTGATGTGGGAGACATTGCTGAACAGGCAGAACTTTTAGGACTGGGACAGGCCCTTATCTATTCCATACAGCAAACCGACGTTCCCCAGATGCTGATACTACTTAGAAAAGGAACCGCAGCCGCGCATTATATCATGGGAGGACCGACGGCAAATCGGCATAATGCCTTTACTCTTGGAATTGCAACCACGGAAGTTTATGTCATGCATGGCGAAACAGCCGCAGCTGCAAGTTTTTCCCGCAGACTGGTTAAGGAAAAGGATGCCGGCAGAGATCTGGACCCGATAATCGATAAAATGAATAAAATGGCACAGGAATATCACGACTACTCAAGACCCATTTACTGCGCCAAGCAGGGCTTTGCTGATGAAATTTCAACCATGAGTGATATGCGGAAATATTTGGCTGCTTTTGCAGGCGCCCTTTACCAGAACCCGAAATCGATCTGCCCCCTTCACCAGATGCTTTTACCAAGAAGTATTAAGGGATAAGGTTGAAGGCTGTTGGGGGAAGGTGCTTTTAAAGCCTTGTTCAGTGTAAAATCATGTTCCGCCAAAGTACGGCAATCGTGCCCTTTATACCCCTTCAGTCTAAGCCCCTTCAACCCTGCAAAAATGGAAAACCGGAAAAAAGCCCAACACTTGGTGCAGCTGGATGCAAGCGTCGCCGGACCGCTGTTTATGCTGTCCGCAGCATTGTTGTTTACCCTTCTCAATCTTTTAATCAAGTTGATCGGCCCGCAATTTACCATCTGGCACATTGGCTTTTACAGGTTCTTCGGTGGTATCATTGTTCTCTTTACCATCTTCGGACGCCACAGCAATCTTTACCGGGGAAATAACATCCGCCTGCTGATCATCCGGGGGTGTACCGGGTCTGTTGCCTTTATTTCCATAATCACGGCCATTCGTTTGCTTCCGGTATCCACGGCCCTGGTCATTTTCTATTCGTTTCCGGCCTTTGCCGCCATTTTCTCATTTCTGATTTATGGAGAGCGCATCGGAAAACATGAAATCATCTGCATTACCGTGGTCGTGATCGGTATCGGCATTCTGTTTGATTTTCAACTCACCGGTGGGCTTTTCGGGCAGGCCATCGCACTTGTGGGCGGTGCGTTTGCCGGTCTGACCGTCACGTTAATTAAGACGCTCCGGGAGAAAAACGGCCCTGTCATCATTTATCTATACTTCTGTACCATGGGTGCACTGGTGACCTTCCCCAAATTTGCCATGCACCCGATTCTGCCTTCCACACTCATTGAGTGGGTCATGGTTCTGGGAATCATCCTCGCTTCAGTAACGGCACAACTTCTAATGAACCAGGGCTTTTTCTATTGCAGTGGATGGGAAGGCGGGGTGTTCATGTCCAGCGAAGTCATTTTTACCGCTATAGTAGGTATTGCTTTTTTGGGAGATCCCGCCACCTGGCGTTTTTGGACAGGTGGTCTCATGATATTCGGCAGTGTGGTGGCCTTGAATCGGTTAAAATCCAATGGACAAAAAATTCCAAACCTTAAGGATTGAAACTTGAAATTAGAAAGCGGAAATTCGGGAAGAGTTTACGAGTTGGGTGTTTACAAACCGTCATAAGCGTTATCAGATATAATCCAGCATGACTTTGATAAGGCAATAGTAATAAATTAGCTTTTAAAAAGATTTACCACGGAGTTTCACGGAGAGACACTAAATTTTATTATCTGTGAAAGCTCCGTGTAAATCCGTGGTAAAAATATAAAGATCAAATTTCTAATTTCTATTTTTACCGGTCCGTGAATGGTTACCTATTTTCCTGATAATGAACCAGCCTGTTAATAGAATGAGAAGAATTCCGATCAACAGTACGGAAAATGCCAGCCAGGTAACATAAGTTCCCCGTTTGAGTAACTTGTACGGGTTCAAACTGGCCTCGATGACATTTCTGCCTAATTTTTTTCGATATTTCTCAGGAATATCTGCCAACCCATCACCATCGGTATCCGGAAAGCTTCGGATATACTCCATCACCGCTTTCCACTCCTTAAGCTCTTGAATCCCTGCTTTTTGTTTGTCCGAATCCAACCGCACGGTTTTTAAGTCATCAATGGGATTCCCTTTGCGATCTTTAGGGACGATATCCAGGACATGCCAGGTAAAGTCTCCGATTACCTTCAAAAACGTTGCATTGTAAATGTCGGCCCCAATCCGCAACAGGCTGTGATTTGATTCCGAGTAGTCCAAAAGGTGATAACCGTGTTCTACATCCCCTATCCGAATTTCGGTAATCCGGTCGAATATCATACGATACGGGTTGTAAGTAAACTGTATCCCCGATACCTGCAGGAAGTAGTCGCTGCCCTTCATCGGGTAAACGCTGGTTAGGATCTCTAAGGCTTTCTTTAATTCAGACGGATAAACGTAAATGGTAATCAACGGGTAACCCATGGTTTCAGCATGATCAAAGCCGATACCCAGAGGTATGGCACGAAATACATCGCACACCGCAATCTGGCCTGTTCTCCCTTTGACAATCGGATCCCGAATCACACCGTTGGAAATCATGGAAGCCACAACTTTGGTGGCAGGATCGGCCGCGTTATAATCGTTTTGGTTGATATACCATCGTATGGAATCCGCAATTAGATTTCCCAGGTTGGACTCCTCGGTTTTAAGGTAAAGATCAAAATCTGTTTCAGCAATAATTTGGCTGAAGGTCAGGCCCTCTTCATATAGAATCTGGCGATTGATATCCGTCTTGAACGCTTCAATCTCTTTGGAAACCTCGGTATCGCCCTTAATCTGATCATCAATATTCACCAGTTTGTAATTTTTTAGAAAAACCTGACCGTCATTATAAGCGATGTCCATTACACCCAATTGCTTGCCGTATGCCCATGCCTGAACAATAATGGTGTCGTTGACCAATAACGCCCTTTCTATTTTCGTATGGGTATGCCCGCTGATAATGATATCAATCCCGTCTACCTCCCTGGCCAGAATTTCATCTTCCGAGCGCTTTTTATTTTCCCATAACCCGCTGTGAGACAAACAAATCACCATATCAGCCTTTTCGGTTTCTCGTAGAACCTTAACCATTCTTTGTGCCACTGTAACCGGGTCATCAAAGGTAACCGGTGATGCAAAGGGAGCAACTTCGGCTGCGTTCTTTCCCATTAGGCCGAAAACACCGATCCGGAGTCCCGTTTTTTCCAGCATAAGATACGGTTTGACAATTCCGCGGGTAAATATTTTTTCCAGGGAATCATCTTTTTTGCTTTCTTGGCTGAAAACCGCATTGGAAAGAACCAACGGAGGGATCTGCCTGAATTGATGAGCGGTCCCTAATATTCGTGCAAGTCCGCCCGGTTTCAAATCAAATTCATGATTTCCGAGAGTGACCGCATCATATCCCATCATGCTCAAAAGTCTCAATTCAAAGGAGTGCTCTCTACTGAGCATATGAAACAACGATCCCATCAAAAAGTCACCGGCATCAACAACCAGCACCGGGTTCTGGCGATTTTGTTTAACCGTTTTGATCACAGTTGCAATTCTGGCCAGCCCGCCGATGGTTTCATCATCTCCGCTAATAGAAGGAGTATAGGCAATGTTCGGCGAAGCCCCTAAAAAATGAGAATGCAGATCGTTTGAATGAACGATTGTCAATGCTTTTTCAGCTGATAGGGTTGGTTGTGATATCATCATCAATAAAAACGGCACCAGATAAGTGAATAAACGCTTCATATTAAAATTCCCTACTTTTCTATTTGATGACTTTTATCACCATAAATCCGACTCTGCTTCTTTTTATCAGCAGCTGGATGGTTTCTCCTTTGCTAATTTTTCGCATCTTCTGGTGGTAATCATTCAGTGTTGAAACCGGCCGGCGATTAATTTCCTTGATAAGATCTCCCTGACGGATTCCGGCTTGCTCCGCTTTGCTGCCCTCTTTGACGCCGGTAACAATCACACCCTTTTCGCTTTCCTCATACCCCAATTGTCTTGCTGTTTCCGGATTCAGCTCCGAAGCCATCAGGCCCAGCCCGTTTGAGCTTTCAGTTTTTTTACTGACCAGCGATTCGTCATCCTGTCTTTTGGCTATCTTGATATACAGCGTTTTTTCCCTACCGTCTCTGATTAACAGTATGGCTATCTTTTTCCCAACGGCAATACCTGCGATTGTGCTGGAAAGTTCATGTGCGGTCGGAACCGGTTTGCCATCTATCTTAACGATAATGTCTTTGGCTTTTACTCCCCCTTTATCGGCGGGATCACCTGCAAAAACATGGGTGACCAAAACGCCTTTTTTATTCTTAACCTTGTAGTATTCTGCAAGTTCAGGCGTCAGGTCCTGAATAGCCACACCCAGCCAGCCGCGGGTCACCTCACCGCTCGCTTTCAACTGTGCAACAATTCCATCAGCCATATTAATTGGGATGGCAAATCCGATACCCTGTCCGCTGGCGATGATCGCCGTATTAATACCCACAACCTCCCCTTTCATATTTAAAAGCGGTCCCCCGCTGTTTCCAGGATTGATGGAAGCATCCGTCTGAATAAAATCGTCATACGGACCGGAACCCAGGATACGTCCCTTGGCGCTGACGATTCCTGCGGTAACGGTCTGCTCAAGTCCGAAAGGACTTCCGATGGCCACCACCCAGGTGCCGACTTTGAGAACATCCGAATTGCCCATTTTCAGTGGCACCAAGTCCGAAGAAGCATCAATCTTTATGAGGGCCAGATCGGTTTTGGGATCGCGGCCGACTATCTTTGCATCAAACTCTTTTTCATTTGCCAGTTTAACCTTTATCTGGTCTGCATTTTCCACCACATGATTGTTGGTCACAATATACCCTTTACGGTCAATGATGAAACCAGACCCCAAACTGCGCTGTTTAAATTCCCGTTGCGGATCCTGCCTCATAAATGGCTCTAAAAAATCCCTAAACCGATCATTGTCGCCAAAGGGTTTTCCAAAAAAATGACGAAAGACACGTCCCCCCCCTTTTACAATTTTTACTGTCCGGATATTCACCACTCCTGGTTTGGCTTTTTGTGCCAACTCAGTAAAATTATTTGGAATCATGGTGATCTGATCAGAGGCTTTTGATAATGCCGTATGTGGTGCCAATCCCAATAAAAGCACTACAAAAGATAAAGCCATAATACATGTGGTTATTTTTTTTGCTATTTTCATTTTTTTAACCTCCGTAATCCTGATTAATATTTGGTATAAATCGAATGTGTTAATAACAAACAATTTTAGCATTTTTTACAAAATGTCAATTTATAATGTGGCTACTGCGTCTTTGGTGGTGTTTTTAACCCGGTACATGGTTTTATCCGCCAGAATAAGGAGATCTTTAATGGTGTCGGCATCCCCGGGGTACATGGCAATTCCAAAGCTGGCCGTCACCCTGACCGGCCGGGATTCAGATTGCAGGTAGCTCGTTTCTCTGATTGAAGAGAGAATTTTTTCAGTTTGCTTTTTAGCTTCTTGTTTATCACTACCCGGTAAAATAATAACGTATTCATCCCCTCCGTACTTAACCAGGATACCTTTTTCCGGAAGACAGTCCGTAATGGTCTGTCCAACTTCTTTCAACATTTTGGTGCCAAGCAGGTGGCCGTGAAAATCCACCACTGTTTTAAAATTGTCTATATCAACAAAAACAACTGCAAATTCTGTTTGTTGGGGGATTGAATTTTCAATCAATTCTCCGATAATTTGATGCAAATAGCGTGCGTTATACAGGCCGGTATATTCATCCGTGACATTCATTCGTTGAATTTTGCTAAATAACCGGGAATTTTCAATGGCAATGGCGGCATAGTCTGTAAGAATGGTAAGGAAGGGAAGATATTTTGTTTCAAATAAAGCCATATTTTTAACATTCACGATTTCAATAACCCCAACAATTTTTCCATGAATTTTACAAGGAACGCAAATAATTGATCTTGTTTTAAACCCGGTCATCTTATCCACTTTATTGCTGAATCTTGGATCATCTTTAACATTTGGTAAAAAAAGCGGAATGCCTGTCCGGACCACTTGTCCTGAAACACCTTCACCGGGTTCCAACCGGACTCCTTTAATCAAATCACGATTAAGACCCACAACGATATCAAAGGTTAATTCCCCGGTGGTTTCATTTTTTAAAAGGAGAGACCAGTTCTGGGCATCAATCAGTCGGCTAACTTTCACCATAATAAGTTCAAGTATCTGCTTTAAATCAAGTGTGGACGTCAAGGCTTTGCCGATTTCCACACATGCTAAAAGCGCATCGGTCTCGTATAAACATTCATTTTTATCAGATTTGCCATCAATCATATTTTTCTCCTGAGTTGGCTTGGCTGCAAGAGTAGAATAACGATAAAACTTTAACTGTAAAAAAGTAATGAATTGAAACATCGGTGTCAATAAGTAAAAGGTACCGCTTAAATATTAGCTTGACATACAAGAAAAAATAAATATTTTATTACCGTGAAGAAAATACTCAGAAGGAAACGATATGCCGGTTTATGAATTTGAATGCCCCAATGGAACCATCACAGAAAAGCTGGTTCGAATGAATACCAAAGAGATTGTGTGCCCCAAGTGCCAGCAGAAAGCCAAAAAAATTATTTCGCCGTGCACATTTGAGTTGAAAGGTGGCGGATGGTACGCCGACGGATATTCAGCAAAAAAACACTCTAAAACCAAATAAAAACCAATCTTTTAAATATCATAATCAAGTTATGGGATCATCAGGTGGTGATCCCATTTTTTTTGCAACTGTTCACAGCCACTATATCTCCACCGGCTCAGTGCAGCCAGCCTATCAGGCGATAGCTGATTGATCTGATCACGCACATTTACAACACCGGTGGAAACTTATAACTCAAGTTTCGCACCCCGTTTTTACGTAAAGTAATGCCCTGACGGCACGCAAAATATAAAATCAGATGTGAATCGAAACGGTTATATTTTTTTCTGTAAGGGGATATGTGGGTCATCTATTTCACCTTTTCGCAGTGTCCGGATATTTGGGATAGACCGTCCCTTTTATATTGTTTAGCAACAAATAGACGTTATTCCAAATATCCGGACACGCTGCGACTGATTCAGTTCATATCCCCTGGAAGAAAATAATATAATCGTCTCGATTCACACCTTCAACACCAATCGGCGCTTCAAGAATACCGACTCCAGCGTAGATAAGGGGTGCGAAACTTGGGTTATAAGTTTAAGATGGTGCAACCTTTTTGTTCCCGGGGAACATGAACGGTTGCTTTTATTTCCGGGATTCATCCGTGCTTGACACACAAATTTCATTTGTCTATACTTATTTTAAATCTCACTTCTTACACTTTGACAGTCTGATAAAGTATCACCGATGGCGTCGTAGTTTGATCCTATGAGCATTTCATCATTAAAAGCAATCTCTCCTGTTGATGGCCGCTATCAAAAGGTGGCCGGGAAATTAAGCGACTACTTTTCTGAAAGTGCCCTGATAAAATATCGTGTATTCGTTGAAATAGAGTACTTTATTGCCCTGTGTGACATACCGCTCCCTCAGTTGAAAAGTCTGGATAAAGCCTTAACCGGCACTCTGCGAGCTATTTATAAAGACTTTTCCGATAATGATGCCATAAAAGTTAAAAATATCGAGAAGATAACCAACCATGATGTTAAAGCCGTAGAGTATTTTCTTAAGGAAAGATTTGATGAACTGGGGCTGGGTCAACATAAAGAGTTTATTCATTTTGGGTTAACATCACAGGATATTAATAATACAGCCATCCCATATTCTTTAAAAAAGGCATATTTTGATGTTTTAAAACCCGCCCTTGATGAAGCCATAGATGTGCTGGGTAAAAAAGCCGCAACATGGAAAAACATCCCCATGCTTGCTCGAACTCATGGACAGCCGGCATCGCCCACAAGCCTGGGTAAGGAGGTGTATGTTTTTGTTGAACGGTTATTAAACCAAACCGCTCTGATAAAACAAATTCCTTTTTCAGCTAAATTCGGCGGTGCAACAGGCAATTTCAATGCGCATCAGGTGGCTTATCCCGACATTGACTGGATTTCTTTCGCAGATCATTTTATTAAACATATTCTGAAACTTGAACGCTTAAAAGTAACCACTCAGATTGAGCACTATGATCACCTGGCTGCATTTTTTGATAATCTTAAACGGATCAATACCATATTTATCGATTTAAACCGCGATATCTGGTCTTATATTTCCCTGAATTATTTCAAACAAAAGCTTAAAAAAGGGGAAGTGGGATCTTCGGTGATGCCCCATAAGGTAAATCCCATTGACTTCGAAAATTCGGAAGGCAACCTGGGAATTGCCAATGCCCTGTTTGAGCATCTTGCTGCAAAGCTCCCTGTTTCAAGACTGCAAAGGGACCTGACCGATTCCACGGTTACCCGAAATATCGGTGTTCCTGTTGCTCATATGTTTATTGCTCTAAAATCATTTTTAACAGGATTTAGCAAATTATTACTTAACGAAGAAACAATTCGCATGGATCTGCAGAACAACTGGGCGGTTGTTGCTGAAGCGATTCAAACCGTTTTACGTCGAGAGGGGTATCCCAAACCCTATGAAGCATTGAAAGAGTTGACCCGTACCCATAGACACATTGATCAAAAAAAAATAGCCCAATTTATTAACACCCTCAATGTGAGTCAAAATGTTAAACAAGAATTAATTAAAATCACCCCGGAAAATTATACAGGGGTTTATGGTTTTTAACTGATCGTATGGCATGTTTTAATAGGAGATAATTAAGCAATGGATAAAATAACTGCCCTGATCGAAGCAAGGCCGTTTTGCGTTTTTGACAACGGCCCGATGGAAAAACTTAAAAAAGAAGGGTTACATATCATTGATATGCGAGGTTCCGGTATTGATGATGTGAAATTTGTTGAAGCTTTGAAAGATGTGGATGCCGTGCTGTGCGGCAACGACCTGCTGGTTAATGATGCCATGCTGGATATGGCCCCCCGTTTGAAAGCAATCGCCAAGATGGGCGTGGGACTAGATACTGTGGATATTGAAGCAGCTTCCAATCACAATGCGATTGTCTTTAATACCCCTGGAGCAAATAACCAGGCTGTGGCCGACCACACGTTTGCCCTTATTTTAAGCCTGGCCAGAAAAATTGTTTTTTGTGATCAAAGTCTTCGAGATAAACACTGGGAACATACTAAAATCATGGGTATGGAAATCTGGCAAAAAACCATCGGATTAATCGGGCTGGGCGCCATCGGCAGGTGCGTCGCGCTAAGGGCAAAGGGATTTAAAATGAAGATTGTGGCATATGATCCTTTCTGGCCAGAGGAATTTGCCGAAGAGCATGGCATCGAAAAACTGGAAATTTATGATTTACTGAAGGTCTCTGACATTGTCAGTCTACACCTGCCGCTGACTGAGGAAAGTAGAGGAATGATTAATAAAAAGACCTTGCAAAGCATGAAACCCACGGCACTTCTCATCAATGCAGCCAGGGGAGAAATAGTAAAAGAACAAGACCTTTATCATGCCTTAAAGGACAATGTGATTGCGGGTGCTGGACTCGATGTTTTTGAAAATGAGCCCCCGACCAATTCGCCGCTTCTTACGCTTGATAATGTGGTGATGACACCTCACATTGCCGCATTCACCCGTGACGCACTGAACAATATGTGCTCAGGTATTGCCGATCAGCTTATTGAATACGCCAAAGGGAATAAACCTGCCCATTTGGTAAATCCTGAAGTTTTTAATCGGGCATAGGCCTGACTACCTTAATACCTTGATGCATTGATACAAAGCCCGCAAAAACCGGAAGGAAAGATTTTATCGGTGTCTTCCGGATCGTAAAGAGGATCAGTTTGCTCAACTAAAAGGGTGTAATGAAAAAATATTTTTCGGTTTGGTGGATTATTACAATCTTGGTATCATGCTCAACCATTCCGCCACCCAGAGTGGAAAATGGAACATATATAAATCCGGAATTCGGATTTTCGCTTAAAATACCAAGTGGCTGGGTAAATTCTAAGCCTATCCCCCCGTGGGTCCTTGATCAAATACCCCCGACGGAAAAAATGTATTTAAAATTTATGTTCACCAATACCCAACCTCAACTGGGAATAATGAGTAAAGGACGCATCCTTGCCTCATGTAGCAAGCTTGAGATCCCCTGGGAAAAATTGATTTTGTCATGGGATAAAGTAACAGCCCTCTTAACCAAAAGGCTGGGAAACAAAAAAATTAGCACCGATAGAAAGTCACACATAAAGAAATATTCCTATCGGACTTATAATTTGTCAACAGCAGTCTGTCTTATTCCTGCCTATGATGAGGAGATAGACGAATATCATCTTAAACTGTTAACAAATTGTTTTTATTACAAGTGCAATGATCTGATGGCATGTAAAATAGTTTTTTATGCCATATCAACGCCCGAAATGTTCAAAACAAATTCACCGGCTTACAAGAAAATGATTCAGACCTTCACCATCATCGATGAGAAGTATTAGCGGAGAAGTATCTGTGTATCAAAAAAAAATACTCGTTGTGTTGTGCTTAATCGGTTTATCAATCTCAGGCTCTGGCTCTGGCTGTGTCTCAAAAACGAAATATATGAAACTTGAAGCCCGTTTGCATAATGCGGAAAAACAGGCGGTGCAAAATAAAAATAAAATGAAAGAGCTCACAGATGCTCAAAGCAATTATGAATATCAGAAAATAATAAACACACAACTTGCCGGGAAAATAAAAAAACTTGAACTGGAAATTAAGAAAAAGCAGTCGGTGATTAGGCTCCAGAAAAAGATAATAAGCCTGCTCGACGATACAAAAAAAACGATTGAAGCCAGTCTGAAGGATCAAATTGCACAACAGCAAATTGAAGTGGTCAATATGGAAGACAAATTGAAAGTAATCTTTATAGATAAGATCCTTTTCGATTCAGGAAGTTCAACTATTAATGAAAACGGGAAAAAGCTGCTTTTAAGAATGGCTGGTTTTCTCAGGGACAATAAAAAGCAAAATATCTTGATAGAGGGACATACCGACAACGTCCCTTTAAAGGAAAGATTAAAAAAAAGATTCGCCAGCAACTGGGAATTGTCAACAGCCAGGGCCGCAGCGATTGCCCGTTTTCTTCACCAAAAAGGAAGTCTGGACCCGAAACGGCTTTCTGCCTGTGGTTACAGTTGTTATCGACCTGTTGCCCCAAACAATACAGAAAAGGGTCGCCGGCAGAATAGACGTATAGAGATCATTATGGTTCCAGCGGAGTAAGAAGCAGACTCCCGCCTATGATGCAGGCAGATAAATATCGAAAGTACTGCCATGTCCTTTTTTGCTGGACACCTTAATGATTCCCCTGTGGTTTGTTATGATACTGTAAGTTAACGCCAGGCCAAGCCCTGTGCCTTTGCCGGCTTCTTTGGTGGTAAAAAAGGGCTCAAATATCCTTGCCATCACCTTCTGCTCCATACCGGTACCGGTGTCGGTCACTGAAACGCTTACATAATTTCCCCCCAGTACTTTAAAGGGCCTGCAAAAATCGTCATTCAGCCGGATATTTTCTGTTTGAAGGTAAAGATCGCCACCCTTGGGCATGGCATGCCATGCATTCACATACAGATTAATAAGGACCTGCTCAATCTGGTTTCTATCAACTTTTACCTTCCAGATATCTTTACGAAGTTTTTTATGCAGTTCTAACTCCTTTCTGCCGCGAATGAACATGGTGGAGCTTGTTTCTATCACATCATTCAGACAGGTGGGCTTGAGTTTATATTTTTCTTTCCGGGAAAAGCCGAGAAGTTGCCTGGTAAGGTTTCCTGCGGTTGTAATACTGTTTTCAATTTCCGCGATATGCTTGTACTGAGGTTGATCACTTTTTATGTGCAGCCGCATGATAGCAATACTACCCTGGATACTCATTAGCACGTTATTAAAATCATGGGCGATACCTCCGGCTAACGTACCAATGGCTTCCATCTTCTGGGCATGGATGAGTTGGGCTTCCAGTTGCTTTTTTTCCTGCTCAATACGCAACTGCTTGGTAATATCCAGGATCAACGCTACTGTTCTAATTTTTCCGTTTGAATCCTCAAAGCGATTGGCTCTGATTTTCACGCATTTTTTTTCTCCGTTTTTACAGATAATGTCGTACTCATCGTAAGTGGCAGTTTTTTCAATATGCTGCGGGTTCAGTAAATCATCCGGAATTAGCGTTGCATCATTATCGGCCAGGTATTTTTGGAAATCACTTCCCTCTATTTCTTTAATGGAATAACCCAAAATTTTTGGCATTACACTGTTTGCATATAGTATTCTATAATGATCATCAACCACCATAATTCCATCGTGAGAGTTCTCCACCACAGATCGATACCGTTCTTCACTTTCTCGAAGAGCTTTTTCTGCTTCAATGCGTTTGCTGATATTTCTTGCCACATTCAGGATAACCTCTTTCCCCCTGTATGTAATTGGCCGGGAATGAATTTCAACGGGAATCCTGCTTCCATCGGTTTTAAAATGACAGGTGACAAGGGATATTTTGTCCTGGCTGGAATCCCTGTTTTTGCTGTCAAGCTGTTTGATAATCATTTCAGTATCTTTTTCAGGAATGATTGCGGAAAGATTCAGGTTAAAAAATAGTTCAGCTGTATATCCCAACGGCAAATAAGCCGCTTCATTGGCTTCAAGAATCCTGCCTTTTTGATCAAAAATATAAACAGCATCATCTACATTTTCCAACAGTTCCTTATAACGGGATTGCTCTTCCGCATCTTTCAGGTTTGCAAGCATAAAATTAAACGCCTGAGATAATTGGCTGAATTCCCAATAACTTTTTTCGTTACTTTCAAAAAGCAGTTCTTTATCTCCCTTGGAGATCAAAATGGCCTTTCGGGTCATTTCTTTTAAAGGCTCTATCATTTGTTTGCTTAAAAAAACGGACATGACAATCGATACCGCCAGCACAAAAATGGAAAACAATCCCATTAATAAGGTCACTCTTCTCTTTTCGCGTATCAGGCTTTCTTTGGATGAAAGAAAAAATAGACCATTCACCCCGTTGATTTCAGATAAAACAACATCAGGGCCCAAAGAAATGAACTCTGATTTTGCAAATGAACGGTTTAGATCTATCGAATCCAAATGCATGGGGTCTGGTGAATTCAGACGAAAAAGGTCACCGGAGTTGAGAATGGTTATATCGCCATCCACAGTTTGGTGTATTTTTTCTATCAACTTTTTATCTTGTGCCATGTCATAGAGGACATACACGGTTCCCATATGTTTTTCCAGGTGCATCACCGGAGCTGAAAACCACCAGATGAATTGTAATCTGTTCCCCTCATTCCAAACTTTACCCTGGGGCAAGCCGGCAGCAGCAAAATGAATCGCCTTTTTAGATATTTTAGCATATTTGTCCGGAAAGAATGTTTTTTCCCCGGACTTTTTCACAAAATAATAAACCCCGTCACGGGATGGATAAAATTGTGTCACCCTTTCCTTCAATTGCGATTTGGCGCCAAGCATTAATGTCACCCGGATGGTATTGTCAAAACTGAGATTTTTTAATATGTCTTTTATATCCGCAATCCGGTTATTTAAAATAATTTCGACTTGCCCCCGTTGGGCGCGCAGTTTTTGGTGGAACTCCGATTCGACTCTTGTATCGAAATATATATGCAGGGCTGCCAGGATAACAACGACGGATAGTGTAACAAGAATAACATAAGTGGCTATCAGGTATGACGAAAAACGTTTTTGATTCTTAGGATTCAATGGCTTTCCCTAAAAAAAGTACAACCTTGAATTAATAATCATTTTATAGTACGGTCTTATTATACAATAAAACAACTAAGACTCAATAGAAAATATCGGTAGAGGCAAACCACTTCAATTGATTGAATAATTACCCTTAGGTCATCCATCATGCATCAAAGCTGTAAATAAGTTTGCCTAAGCGGAGGACACGGATTGTGATGAAAAAAAAAGGAAATCACAAAGGCATATTGGATTCAATGATGCTAGCTGCAATTTTTATAGCCACCGCTTACTGGATCCTTGATTCTATTCTGAATATATTCTTTTTCAATAAATATAATATTATTGCTGAACTGATCGGAGCGGATTTATACAACATTTATATTCGAGTGGTTGTTTTATGCCTTTTCGTCATCTTTGGTTCCCATGCTCAGGCATCCATAAACAAGTTCAGGAAAACTGAAAAATCTCTGAAGGAAGGAGAGGAGCGATACCGCACCTTGTTCGAATATAACCCTATCGAAACAATTACCGTTGATCATGATGCCCGGGTAACCGGTTATAACCTGGCAAAGATTAACTCCGGTGACAAGGTGCCTCAAATTGGGGATATCATGTACAAAGACTATGCCGGAAAACACAACATTGACATGTATAATGAGTTAATGGAGTGCATCAAGTCTAATATATCCAAAGAGTTTCCCGAACAAAAATATAATGGCAAATTTCTTTATATCAGGATAGCGCCTTTTTCAAAGGGCGCTATCATCACAGCCCTTAATACTACCAAGCAAAAACAGCTTCAAACTCAACTCCAGCAGGCAAAAAAGATGGAGGCCATCAGCACCTTGGCAGGCGGCATTGCACATCAGTTTAATAATATTTTAAGTGGAATAACCGGCAATACAGAACTGTTACAGATAGAATATGATAATGATAAAAAAATCAAAGAATACAGTGAACGTTTATTCGGTTTAACCCGCCGCATGACCGGTTTAACCAGTCAGTTACTGGCCTATGCAAGGGGTGGAAAGTACCAGGAAAGACAGTTATCAGTGTGCCAGTTGGTGGAGGAAACACTCCCCTTAATCAAACATAGCATGAACCGATCAATAAAAGTGGTTGCCAATCTGGAAAAGGATATTCCACTTATTAAAGCCGATGTGACTCAATTGCAAATGGTTTTTTCTGCGGTAATGAGCAATGCAGCAGAAGCAATAGAAAAATCGGGTACTATCCGGGTTGCCGTTCAACGGAAAGATGTTGATGATAAATACGCCGCACAGCATCCCGGTCTTAAAGTCGGGCAGTATATCAGACTTACGGTGGAAGATGACGGCAAAGGGCTTGACAATGAATCCAAGGAAAGAATTTTTGAACCGTTTTATTCCACCAAGCTTCAGGGACGCGGACTTGGCATGGCAGCATCATATGGCGCTATTGTTAACCATGGCGGCTGGATCGAAATAGATTCCGAACCAGACAAAGGCGCTGTCGTAAGTATCTACCTGCCTGTATCTTCTGACGCTGAAGTGATTTCATTAAGAGACGAAAAAGAGATCGCAGAAATCTCAACCGGCAACGAAACAATTCTTATTATCGATGATGAGGAGGAAGTCCTGGAGACAAGCTGTTTGGCCCTGGAACATCTTGGTTACAAGGTTTTAACGGCGAATACCGGTATGGAAGCAATCAACATTGTTGAAGCTGCCAGTGAAAATATTGATCTGGCCATTATTGATATCGGTTTGCCGGATATTAGGGGCGACATAGTATGCCAAAGGATTCAAGAACTTCAGCCGAAAATAAAGGTGGTGGTATCCACCGGATATATGGTTGAAGACATTACTGACGATTTCAAGATAAAAGCCCAGAGCTTTATACAAAAACCGTTTTCAATGTCAGAGATGGCAATGAAGCTAAAACAGGCACTAAATGATAAATAGGCAGACATTAAAAAATGTTGCGATTAAATGTCATTCTGATGCCGGAAATAATATCAGCATACGACTGACAATCCTTGTTGGCGTTGTAAAACTATTATTTCTTGTAACGGGTATTTGCGCTATTTCCGGCTGCTCTTTTATTATTTCCAAAGCCACCGGTAATCTTGTCAATAATCTGTCGGCTGCTATTCTTAATAATGATGACTTGGAAACAGTTGAATCAGGAGGGCCTGCTTACCTTTTGATGCTTGATGGCCTGGTACGGGAAAAACCTGACAATGTTCCATTGCTTTGTTCGGCTTCAAAATTATATACCGCTTATTCCAGTATTTTTATTAAAGATAAGGTAAGAGCAAAAAAAATGACTGAAAAAGCGTTAAGCTACGCATTCCGAGCTTTTTGCGTACACAGGCCTGAGGCCTGTTCAATACGCGGCATCAGGTACCAGGCTTTTGCGAATATCATAAAAAAAATGAACGTTAAGGATGTACCGGTATTATATGCCCTTGGTGAAGCCTGGGCCGGCTGGATTCAAGCACACCAGGATAATTTAATTGCAGTTGCCGAGCTTTCACGGGTTGAAGAAATTATGAAGCAGGTGCTTGAGCTGGATGAGTTGTACGAGGATGGTGGGGCTCATTTCTATCTGGGTGTATTTGCGACATTGCTTCCGCCGGCATTGGGAGGTCGTGCTGAGGAGGGTCGCCGGCATTTTGAGCAAGCCATTGCAATTTCAGGTGGCAGGAACCTGATGGTGAAAGTAACTTTCGCCCGGCAATACGCACGCCTGATGTTTGATAGAAAACTGCATGACCGGCTGTTACATGAAGTCTTAAAGGCCGATCCCAACTTACCAAACTATACTCTTATTAACACTTTGGCCCGGCAAGAGGCGCAGAAACTTCTCGATAGTGCCGACAATTATTTTTGATGGCGTGGTAAAAATTGCAATTAATGCGTTGCAAAGGTTTTTCGAACACTCGGCATAACACATGTCTAACCTTGACCCTGAAAAACCATTACACCTTGCATAGAAAGCTTTTTACTGAAGCATCCGCATTATATTTTACCAGATCGCCATTTTCACTTTTATCGTATTATTTCAGATTAGCTCTGACTTGCACGACAAGACACTAAATTTTAATTTGGGGACATTTCCGTGCAAATCGGTGGTAAAAGTATACCGGCAGCATGAATTTTATATGATTTGTTTTTTTCAGAATTCTCCGGTTTAACCGGGTCAGGATAAATATATGTGCGGTTTGTTACGAATCGTCTTGGTTGTACTGTTTTTTATGCTTTCAAGTCAGGCAAATGCTGTGGTGCTCAAAATTGCCACATTGTCCCCTGATGGATCCGACTGGATGATTGCCATGCGCCAGGGTGCAGAGGAAATAGCTAAAAATACAGAAAATCGGGTGCGTTTTAAATTCTATCCCGGTGGTGTCATGGGCGATGACAAAGCAGTTCTGCGCAAGATTCGCATTGGGCAGTTGCACGGAGGCATCCTAACATCAGGAAGCTTATCAAAATTTTATCCCGATATTCAGGTTTATAACCTGCCCCTGGTATTAAAATCATTTGGTGAAGTCGATTATGTTCGAAAACACATGGACAGGCTCATTATAGACGGACTGGGAAAAGGCGGTTTTGTGACATTCGGACTGGCTGAAGGAGGATTTGCTTATTTGATGTCGACCACACCGGTGAAAAACACCGATGACTTGCGTAAAAATAAAGTCTGGATACCGGAAAATGATGCTTTAGGCCTGGCTACCTTTAAAATAATGGGTTCCACGCCGATCCCCCTGCCCCTGGCAGAAGTTCGTACCGCCCTGCAAACCGGATTAATCAATACGGTCACCGCTTCAGCGATTGGGGCAATTGCACTCCAATGGTATACCCAGGTCAATTATATGACAGATACTCCGCTGATGTATCTATGCGGATTACTTGCAATAGATAAAAAAGCATTTAAAAAAATTCCCCTGTCTGATCAACAGGTAGTGCGCCATGTGATGTCACGAATATACAGACAGTTCGACCGGGAAAATCGGCAACGTAATTTAGAAGCCATAGAGGCTTTGCGCAAACAGGGCATTAAATCTGTGATGCCGGACAACAAAACCCTAGAAGAATGGAAAGACCTGGCTCAAAAAATAGTCCAGAATTTAATTGACTCAGGCGGAATATCACAGGAAATATTCAATATTCTGCAACGTAATTTAACAGCTTACCGATCAAAACAGCATAAAGCGGATGAGTAACAAGCCCGACCATTCATATTTCACCAAAGTCCAGGTGTTTTTATACCGGGTGGAAAACGGTATTTTGGTGGTGTTGCTGCTCTCAATGCTTTTAATGGCGGTTTTGCAGATCTTAATGAGAAACCTATTTGAATCCGGAATTGTCTGGGGTGATATTCTGGTTCGTGTCCTGGTACTGTGGGTGGGCCTCGTCGGTGCCATGGTGGCAAGCAGACATGGCAATCATATCAATATTAATATACTTTCCCGGTATTTGCCTGAGCGAGCAGGAAGTATCGTTAAGAGCGCTTGTGAATTTTTTACTGCAGCAGTCTGTTCAGTTGCAGCTTTTTACACTCTACGATTTGTAAAAATAGAGTTCGCCGAAGGAGGTATGGCTTTTGCCCAGATGCCGATCTGGGTATGTGAAGCCATCATTCCTGTTGCTTTTATTGTTATTTCCCTTCGTTATTTGATTTTGTCTATAATAACTTTCTCAAAAATAATTAAATCCACATCGTGATACTGTATATTCTTTTATTTGCAATCATTTTAGCCACACTTTTTGGCACACCGTTGTTTGCGGTGATTTTAGCAGTGGCTCTAATCGGCTTTTACCATATAGGGGTTGATCTGTCGGTGATAACCATTGAAATTTATCGAATCGCCGATACTCCCCTTTTAATGGCACTTCCACTGTTTACCCTTGCCGGGTATATAATGGGAGAAAGCAAGACATCACAGCGGCTGGTACGCTTGACACATGTTTTTTTAGGCTGGATGCCGGGTGGACTTGCAATCGTGGCTCTTGTCACCTGCGCTTTATTTACCGCTTTTACCGGTGCATCAGGAGTAACCATCGTTGCCCTTGGCGCACTGTTATATCCTGCGCTAAAACAGAGCCAATATAATGAAAAATTCAGTCTTGGCCTGGTGACCACATCCGGCAGCCTCGGGCTGTTATTTCCACCATCTTTGCCGCTTATTCTTTATGGAATTATTGCCCAACAAATGAATACAGGACAGGATGTCACTATTTCCAGGCTGTTTCTCGCTGGTCTTCTTCCGGGTATTCTTATGGTTATTTTGTTGTCTTGCTGGAGTTTATGGGCAAGTCGGAACAACTTTGAGCCCAAATCCCCATTTTCCGGAAAAGAAGCGATTTCCGCATTGCTGGAAGCCGCCTGGGAAATTCCGCTGCCGCTCTTTGTATTGATTGGTGTTTACGGAGGTTTTCTGACTATATCGGAAGTCGCAGCAGTTACTGCAATTTATATCATAGTAATTGAGGTTTTTATTTACCGCGAGATAAAATTTTCCCGGCTTCCTTTTATAATAAGGGATTCGATGGTGGTATGCGGCGGAATTTTATTGATCATCGGGGTATCTTTGGCTTTTACCAATTATCTTATCGATGCCGAGGTTCCCATGCGGTTGTTTAAGCTCATTCAGAAACTGGTGGCAAACAAACTGACATTTTTAATCCTGCTTAACTTATTTTTATTGATTCTTGGTGCGATTCTGGACATCTTTTCAGCACTGGTCATTATGGTACCGCTTATACTTCCTGTAGCTGTAAACTATGGTATAGATCCGGTTCATTTGGGCATTATTTTTCTGGCCAATATGCAAATAGGTTATTTTACCCCTCCGGTGGGAATGAACCTGTTTATCGCCAGCTACCGTTTTAATAAACCCATCACAGAACTCTACAACGCTTCCATCCCGTTTATGATTGTGTTGCTGATCGCACTCCTTATTATCACATACTGGCCAAGCCTTAGCATGGTTTTTTTGTAACTCTTCGTTTATTTATACAATATCAACATGTTGGTTTCCTTTCATTAAATTTTAGGAAAAAAGTCTAAAGTTATTTATTAAAATGCCGATAATAAATTGAGAATGCGTATTCCTGCAACGCAACAAGCAACCCGATTGGTTCAGAATCATAATTATCCGGTGAAAAAAATCAGTCAAATACCCCCTTTGATTTGCTACGCGGCCGTTATTCTTTTTGGCTTCGGTGTTGCCATGGCTGACAGCCACAAACCTTCTCAAAGCAACTCTGCCACTGCCAGTCTGAATTTTAAGATTCATATCCCTGAAACACTCTATCTGAAAATCGAAACAGTCGGTCACCAACAGGATGGGGATGTATCTGATGTCAATTCTGCAACTAAAACCCGCACCGCATCATTAGATAATAGAAAACGTAGCATAAAAACCTCAGGGCGGACCTCCAGGGGTGGTATGATTTTCCTGTCCCCTTGCAGCAGCCATGTGATAAACGGAATGCATGATAAAACAATCTGCTATATCTTAAGCTCACCATGATGATAACATCAACCAAAACGATCCGTCCTTCCTACCCACTGTCTTTTTTCCCTTCTCTCCCTACAAACTGCACACCTGGCTAAATTTTATTGCGGTATCTTTCTTGACATACAGTGCCCTTTTTCCTATACTATTTAAAATATTAAAAGGAGATCCATAATGAAACGATATATTGCCTTTATGATAATTCTTGCCCTTTTCCTATCGGTACCGCTTGGGGCAAAGGCGGATTTTAAAAGGACAAAAATTGCGGTCCTTGACTTTGATCTCAAAGGCTCCGGATTTGAAACTGAAGACATGGGAGCCATTGTGGCGGAGTGGTTTATTACCGCTTTTGTCAAGGAAGGGAGATTCGATGTTGTAGAACGCGGACTGCTGAAAAAAATTCTTGACGAGCAGAAACTCGGAATGTCCGGCATTGTTGATGAAGCAACCGCAACAAAAATAGGCAAGCTTCTTGGGGTTAAAGTAATTATTTCCGGTTCGGTACTAAAGCTGCAAAGAATTCTGGAAATCAATGCCAGAATCATTGACGTGGAAACCGCTTCGATTATTGCGGCTGAAAACGTAAAGAGTTCCGCCGCAGTTCGGCTTCAGGACCTGGTCGTACAAATGTCTGCAAAAATAATTAAAAATTTCCCCCTTGAAGGCTATATTGTCAGCCGAAAGACCGGGAAACCGAAAGCTTCCATCGATCTTGGCAGGATAGCTGGCGTGAGAGAAGGCATGGAGTTCATCGTTTATAAAGAAGGAAAAATCATACGACATCCAAAAACCAAGGAAGTACTGGATGTCGAGACTGTCGAAACAGGCAAAATAGTCATCACCAAGGTCAGAAATAAGATTTCAAAGGCTGATATCCTTGAAGAAATAGTCCCCGGCGTTATCTCATTTGGACAGATGGTTAAGAGCGTGGGCCCTTTGACTCCGATACATCCTGATGCAACTGTCGACAGAGCTCTGAGAACCGCGCGATCAGACCGCCGATCCAGAAGAAGAGCACCAGCAGCAACTGTTTCTGAAATTCTCTACCTGTTAAAATCACCAAACTACAAAGAAAAAATTAAAGGGGCTCAATACACCGTTAAATCATTTCCGACCAATCCTCAACTGTTAAAGGCTGCAGAAACAGAGCTTTTAAAAGGATATGGGGTAAGGACAAGAGATAAAAATCATGCTGAGGCAATGGCATGGATGTGTAACGTTCTTGGTCGCTCGAAGCAGGTCCAGTATAAAGACACACTGCAAATGGTTTATAAAAATGCAGCCAGTAGAAGAGTGAGAAAATATGCCAGAAAAAATTATAAAATTTTAAGGTAACCATTTTTTAGTTAGACTCTAAAACTCTGTCACTCTGAGGCCTTTGAAGAATAGTATATTTTCAAAGGCTTCTAAAAGTTTTCCTCAAGCAAAACGATCCTCAAACACAGTTCTCCCCAGGCGAACCCATAGACCGTCAGGAAAATATACATGAAACAGGTTTTAATTACAGATGCAGTGACTATCACTTCGTTGGGGAACGATCTTGAACAGCTATGGCAGGGGCTGATGTCCGGTAAAACAGGAATAAAGACTGTTCGACATTTTCCGGTTGAAAATTACACCTCAAAATATGCGGCATGTATAGAAGACCTGGTCTTGCTTGGAACCCGGAACAAAAACTCAAGGATACGGGCACTTCTTGACCGACTGCTGGCAAACATGTTTCCGGTTCCGGCAGATTCCTTTCTTATTACCGCTACAACCAAATCCGGCATAGACAACCTTGAGCAATTATGCCGGGAGAACCGTACCGATACTCAGGATATTTTGCTATCCACCATTCTGGACATCGTTTCTCAAAAACTAAAACTTACCGCAAAAGGCACAAATATCAATGCCGCCTGTGCATCTTCCACCATTGCGATTGCCCATGGTGCTGCCAGGATTGCATCTGGAAAGGTCAATTCTGTCCTGGTGTGCTGTATCGATATTATTACCGAATTTATTTTTTCAGGATTTTCCTCCTTGAAGGCATTGTCATCATTTCCATGCCGGCCTTTTAGCCGTACCAGGTGTGGACTTACCCCAGGAGAGGGCGCAGCAGCCATTCTTTTGATGAGCGAAGATCGCGCAAAGAAAGAAAACCTGCGTTCTCTCGGACGAGTAGTCGGCTGGGGCGTATCCAACGACGCGACGCACATCACCGCACCTGCCCAGGATGCGTCCGGCTTAACGCGGGCTGTCGGCCAAGCCTTAAAAAGGGCCAATCTAAAAAAACAGGACATCGGAGCCATCAGTGCCCATGGGACAGGTACGGTTTATAACGACCTAATGGAGCTTAACGCTTTCAGACAAATCTTTGGAGAACACCAGGTTCCTGTTTATTCCGTAAAAGGCTCTATCGGACATACCATGGGAGCGGCAGGCGGTATCGAAGTTGCTCTTGGTTTGAAAGCACTTTCCACCGGAGTCGTCCCTCCCACCGTCGGTTTCTCTGATCCGGAAGACGGTACCAAAGGACTTTTAAGTTCCAAGCCCAAAGTAATATCGACTGACTTTCTGCTGACTACAAACTCGGGATTCGGAGGAATTAACGCTGCCATCATCTTGGCAAAAGGAGAAAGCAAGTGATTGCTTATATTACCGGTATCGGATGGGTAACTGCGGCAGGAATGGGATGCGGAAGAAATTTTGATATTTTTTCCATGCCGGAAAACCCGTTGCCAAAATTCACCAGCACGGATGTTTTTAAGAAACCTTACAAACGTTTTGGAAGAATGGACAAATACTCGAGACTGGGTCTTTCCGCTGTTGCGTTCGCCTTGCAAGATGCCGGACTGGAAAAATACAAGGAAAAGCGAAACATCGGTATAATCGCTTCCACAGTATATGGTTGCCTTCACACAGATATCGATTACTTTAAAACAACTATTCCCCACGGAGGATTAATGGCCAGCCCAAACCTTTTTGCTTATACTTTGCCAAACTGTTTCCTTGGGGAGGCTGCCATTTATTTCGGCTTGACAGGAGGGGGATTTGTAGTAAACGACTCTTCCCCTGCAAGACTGGCAAGTTTAAAAATTGCCTTAGAAATTATCGAGTTTGGAGAAGGAGATAAAATGGTCAGCGGTGTTTGCGATTTGGGACGCCCGCCCAATTTTAGCCGGGGCAAAGACCTACCGCCAGGCTCGATCTTCCTTGTTATTGAAAAATCGCCCGAATCAAGCCTTCAGGTATATGGAGAACTTGGCCTGGGGAAAGATGATTTCATCAATTTTAATAAACAGAAAATAACCGATTTAGTGTCTTTGGTTAATGAATGTATAGTCAACAACAGACGAAAGTAATCTTTGCCATACCTGTTTATAATCATTCTGCTACCCTGCCTGGCTTTATAAATGCTGCCCTGGCAGTACATGGAGATATTATGGTAGTAAATGACGGCAGTACAGACAAAAGCATTGATGTCCTGACAGGACTCAATGTGCATCTTATTAACCACGAGAAAAATCTGGGAAAAGGTGCTGCCATTAAATCAGCAGCCCTGAATGCGCGCAAGCTGGAAATGACCCATATGGTGACCGCAGATCCAAACGGCCGGTATGATCCTGCCGATTTTCATCTTTTTGCCGAAGCTTTAAACAAAAACCCGGACTCTATTATTGTGGGCAGACGGAATTTTCCGAAGCGTGAGTTGACTGTATTATATCGATTCAGCCGTTGTCTGGCCAAATTCTGGTTTCAAGTACAAACCGGTAAGAAACTTTCAGATGTTCGCTGTACATTTCGTGCATACCCGCTTGCGGTGCTTGAAAATTTGACCTTGAGAACCAGGCGGAATTCATTTGAAATCGAAGTGCTGACCAAAGCGGCTTGGGCCGGAGTAAATTTAAGGGAAGTAAGCATTTTTTATAATTTCCATCGGAGTAACAAACAAGCATTTAATTTTAAGTCTCTCATCAATAACCTGCAAGCCACTCTTTTTAATTTTCACCTTACCATGCGCTCAATCGTTCCCTGGCCCCATCAAAAACTTATTGTTAAAGATCGCCCAGGGGAAAAAATCAGTTTATTCCATCCGCTGCAATCCATTAAAACTCTGCTTACTGAAAATACTTCTCCCAGGCAGCTTGCATCTGCCAGTGCAATGGGAGTCTTTCTAGGTACACTGCCGCTAATTGGCTGCCATAATATTGCTATACTTTTTGCCGCAAGCTATTTTCGTCTGAACAAGGTGGTACCCCTGGCCACCAGCGGTTTGTGCGTGCCGCCGTTCGTGCCTGCGTTGTGCATTGAAGCAGGGTATTTCCTGCGGCACGGCGCCTTCTTGACGGAAATTTCCATAAAGACTTTAGGCTATCAGGCACTTGAACGGATTTACGAATGGCTGATAGGCTCACTCCTGCTTGCTCCCTTATTTGCGATAGTCGTTGGGGGTATCGTTTTTGCTATGGCTTTATTTTTAAAAAGAACCCGGAGAAATTCACTGTAAATCATGCGAATCGTACTTGTACATCCTGCCGGCTCAAACTGGGTACCCGGCAAAAAAGATATCACCGCCACGGCAAACCGTATGGCTCCGCTCGGTATTCTTTCCATTGCGGCCTTTCTGGAAAAAAAGGGCCACCAGGTTTTCATCCATGACTGCTTGGGCCCTAAAGCTCCTTTCGGTACCCAGGCCAATGCAAAGATCATCCTCGACTATAAGCCGGATCTTGCAGGTTTTTCTGCAACAACCTCGGGCTTTCTTGACGGATACGACCTTGCCACTGAAATTAAAAGGGTGAGCCCGCAAATCACTACCGTTTTCGGCGGAGTGCATATCTCGTCCATGGGAGCCGTTTTACTGGAAGATTTTAAAAACATCGATTTTCTCTGTCAGGGCGAAGGAGAAGTCACCTTGTCTGAAATTGCAAACGGAAACGATGCCGGCTCCATAAATGGCCTGATTTACAGAGATGGAGAACAGATAATAACCAATCCGCCGAGAACGAATATTAAAAATATGGATGAACTGCCTTTTCCAGCCTACGAAAAGCTTGATGGTTTCCCTGAAGGCTACAATCTGCCTTTATTCAGCTACATCCAAAGTCCGGGCGGAACAATGATTACCAGTCGCGGATGTATCTATCATTGTTCATATTGTGATCGTTCCGTTTTTAAGCAGGGTTTCCGCTATAACTCCCCAGAATATGTTTACGAACACATTCAATATCTGCGTACACGCTTTGGGGTACGCCATATTAACATTTATGACGATCTGTTTACCACCAACCGCCGTCGAATAACAAAGCTTTGCGATCTTCTGATTTCAAAACCGCTCGGCATGCATTTTAACTGTGCCGTTCGGGTCGGATACGCTGATGATGAATTGCTTAACATGTTGAAAGAAGCGGGTTTCCTGCAAGTTTCCCTGGGAATTGAAACGGGAGACACCGATTTAATCAAGATTCATAAACCCGGTGCTGATCTTGATGAGATCCGTTATACCATAAAGCGGATCCAGGCTGCAGGCCTGAGAGCCAAGGGTCTTTTCATGATGGGGCTTCCAGGAGATACTGTGGAATCGATTCGCAGAACAAGTGATTTTGCCATATCTTTGGGTCTTGATGATATGAACATGTCCAAATTCACACCATTCTACGGAGCCCCCGTATGGTCCACCATATTTGACGATGGGGCTTTTGACTATGACTGGCGAAAAATGAACTGTCTCAACTTCGTGTTCGTACCCAAAGGTATCGACTCAAAGGAAACACTCGACCAGCTGTATAATGAACATGTCAAGCGGTTTTATACCCATCCTGCCTGGAGGAAAAAATTTAGAAAAAGAATCTGGCAGCACCGGAAAAGTCTGATGCATATGCTCAAACATCTGCCGACTTTCATCGCTGCCAAGCGTACCTTTGAGCCAAAGTAAAAGACAGGCGCAAAGGCAGAAGGTAGAAGGTAGAAGTAAACGAATATTCAACATCGAACGTTGAACATCGAATGATTAAATCGCTTCGCTCCACCAGTTTGTAAATTGGTAAAATACCCACTGTCTCATGTGTGGATAAATGTAAGCGTTATACCGAGCTCATCACATATGGTTTAGCAAAATCATCGTAAAACAGGGTTTGCCCATGTTTTAAGTCAATCACGCGATCTGATATCCCCTCTTTTTCCAGTTCCCGTTTAAGATCAATCGGTGGAAAGTGAACCGGCTCATCCCCCAGCCGAAAGGTTCCCCAGTGAACAATAAAAAAGTGCCTGGCATGAAGTTGCTGAAATGCCCGAACTGTCTCATGGGGATTCATGTGGCTGCCGGCCATGAACCAGCGGGGTTCATAGGCACCTAGATTGAAAATTACCAGATCAATGGAATATTCCTCTCCGATTTCATTAAAACCCTCAAAATAGCTGGTATCACCTGCAATGTAGATAGTAAGCCCACCGGCGGTTTTAACTAAATAAGAACCCCACAAGGATCGGTTTGGCCCGATAAAAGGATTCCTCATGGTCCAGTGGTTGCAGGGAAGCAGGGTGATTTCCAGCTTGCCCTCGCTAAAAATGTCAAACCAGTCCATTTGAGTACGCCGATTCATTTTCAGATCATCAAAGATTTCATTATAACCCAGAGGTGTAATTACCTGGGTATCATCGTTTAAGGAATCAAGGAAAGGCTTATCCAGGTGATCGTAATGCCCATGTGTAATCAGAACATAATCTGGAGATGGCATCTCTTTTATGTCGGAAACCAGAGGCGAGAAGTCCTGGAAGAATCCTGGAATCCCTGAAAAAAGAGGGTCTATAAGGATATATTTATCCGCATCTTTTATCATCACACAGGAATGTTTAACAAATGTGATTGAAAAATCCTTTTTTTCTTTTACTGACTTCCAGTCAATGGAAACAGGAATCCGGCGCTCCTCATTATAAAAGGCTTTGAAGCTGTTCTTGGAAAATAACTTCCACTGTAAGATTCGCCACGGACTGCCGAAATTTTCCCGGTTAAAAGGATTTACAAACCGGTTATTCCCGTGATGGATTTTTTGGAGCGCGATCTCCTTAAGACTCAGGCCGGGAGGAACGACAGCCGCGTGTCCCTTACCCCCGGCAAAGGCGGCTTTAAAAATTGCATCAAAGGGAAGGAGACAAAATATAAATACCCTTTTCCCCCATGCGAAAAACTTAGCTATGAAAATGCGTCGCGTCATGGTGTTGTTTATGAATTTGTACATTTTAAGGGATTGTTTTAGTAAAACTACTATCTTTTAAAAAAACTATAAGTCTTTTTCCCTTTTTTAGAAAGTAAAAATAGCTCACCGCCTGTTATTTTTGTCATGATATCATTTTCGTTCATATGATGATCGCTAAAAGACAAGATGCCCTCAGGCTTTAAAATTCGGTGCAATTCCGTCATTACGGCATCCGGATGATTCAGCATATGAAATATATCGTATAACAAAATCACCTCCATGCTGTGATCAGGCAATCCTGTTTTACCACCGGAGCAGATGGTTTCCACATTTGCCAGTTGCCTTTTCAAAACGATTTTTTGAACTCTGTTAACTGCACGCCGATTAATGTCCAACGCATAGACCCTACCCGATTGACAAACCATTTTTGAAACAGGAACCACATATCCCCCCGGACCACAGCCGTAATCGAGCACATAGTCCCCAGTTTTTATGCCTGTTTCCACCAGTATGGTTTCCCTTGGAATAAAAAAATCCCGTAACATGAAGGCAAAACACATACCTTGAAACATTAAATGACCCATCGGTTTATCCATCATTTTTCTCCTTAGGGTTCTCACAGGTAGGTATAGAGAATGGAGACAGAGAATGGTCAATTAAAAAAGAAAACCCCATGCCTTTGATCGAAAGGCTCTACCGGTTTTTAAACAACCCTCCAATCGTATTCAACAAAAATATTTTTCTATTTTTTAAAAACCCGATGCCCTTGAACCCAAACCTTCCGATCAGGACAGGCATGCCTTCATTTTTTTTCTTATTATTTCAATCACCTTTCTCTTTTGATCTTCATCAAGAATATGATAGAATTTCAGGAAAAGATCCAGGTTGTCCGCCATAAAAACCGGCATCTTGTTAAGCTGCTTTTTTGCGGCTTCGGCTATGGCATTCATATCCGGTTTTTCTTTGTTGATTTGATTGTGCAGTTGTATGAAATTTTCCTTTCGCTTTTTCATGGCCCAGGTCATCTTTTCCTTTACCTCCAGCCTGATTTTCTCATATTCTATCTTTTGAGTCTCTGTAAGATTCAAATCCTCAACCTTTTTATCCAACCGTGACAGGACATGCTGGGAAAAATTTTTGCCAAAAAACTTTGGGTGCGGCCCTTTTCCGCAAAACATGGGATGATACCCACAGTTTTTGAATCCGTGAATTCCACATGCGGACACAATACCCACAAACAAAATGACGGCTGTAATGATAAAATGCTTTTTCTTAAATTTCATTTGTCTCCTCCTTTTGGTGTGAGTCATTTTCTATTTCATTTTAAACTTAGAATAGTATAAACTTGTAAAGAATGTTTGTTCCGGTGATGAAAAAATGTTAAATAAAGGTAAAAAAATGTAAAAACGGGTGACAGTTATGGCAAAAAAGGTTTTACTGGTAGATGATGATAAAAAACTCAGAAAGCTTCTCGGGGAATATCTGGCAGGCTACGGGTTTAATACCCTCACTCTTGCTGACGGGTCATCGGTCCAGGAAACAATCCGTGAACAATCCCCGGACATGGTCATACTTGATATCATGTTACCCAAACGAAACGGGCTGGATGTACTGAAAGATATCCGCATGGAGTTTACCATTCCGGTTATCATGCTCACTGCCAAGGGTGATGATGCGGACAGGATTGTAGGTCTTGAGCTTGGCGCAGACGACTACCTTCCCAAACCGTTTAATCCCAGGGAGCTTCTGGCAAGAATCAAAGCGGTACTCCGAAGAGTACCGCGAGGAACAAAAGGCAGGGACAATGAGGGTATATTTGTCAGGGCGGGCGGCCTCATCCTGAACAGGGCCAAACAAACACTGTTGATCAATGACAAAGAAGTAGAGCTGTCTTCGACTGAATTTAAACTTCTTGAAATATTGATGACACATCCAAACCGGGTGATGAGTCGCGACCGACTCATGGATCTCGCCCAAGGCAGGAACTTTTGCGCCTTTGATAGGAGCATTGACGTTCACATCAGCAAGTTGAGAGCAAAAATAGAAAAAGATCTCCGATCTCCCCGGCGTATCAAAACTGTCTGGGGAACAGGCTACATGTTTATGGATTTGCCATGAAACCTGCAAAACTTTATATCAAAATATTCTTATCCTTTGTGATGGTGTTGATCATCACTGAGCTACTGATCTTCGGACTTTTTATCTTCTCCGTCGGCAGAAGCTTTAATTTCAGGTTTGAGCGATATGCAAAAGCCCAAGCCATGATAATAAACGATTTTATCAAAGAAAAAATTCAATCAGAGGTTAAAATACATCCGTCAAAAAACAAATCTTTACAAAACTTCCTCCTGCGCCTGGGAGAAATTTACGATGCAAAAATCTGGCTGGCAGACTCTGCCGGCGTTGTGCTTATCAAGTCTTTTCAGGGGAACATTCCGGTCGATATGACAAAGATTGACAAAGATCGTGTAAAGGATTACCAACAGTTTAAAATGCATCGTGATTTCAAAAGACGACATCTTTTCTATATCACCATCCCTGTTGAAATCAGTAACGGCGAAACCGGCTGTTTCCATCTTTATCAAAACATGAAAAAAACCCACATTGAGGGGCGTTTTGCCCTGGGACTTGCCGGAATCGGTATGATCATTGCTGTACTGATCGTTCCTGTTTCAAGGCTTATCACCAAAAGAATCAAGCGCCTTGGGGCCTCCGCCAACCGGATCGCAGCAGGTGATCTATCTCATAGAATACTGGTTAAAGGCAAAGACGAGATAGAAGAACTGGGACACTCTTTCAATCGCATGGCTGATGAACTTGAAAAAATGATTAAAGGCGGCAGGGAACTCACCGCCAACATATCCCACGAGCTGAGAAGCCCTTTGGCAAGAATTCGTATTGCTCAGGAACTGATTAGGAAAAAATTGGCGAGAAGCGAGTATAATGAACTAGTACAAAGTTTCATTAAAACATTTACATAAAATATAATATGTGATATAGCTTCTTCAAAAACTATGGAGGAAGCTATGCCAAGAAAAAGCCAAAGACCCAAATTACAATTAGACAA
>JAXHVO010000050.1 GCA_034189135.1 Thermodesulfobacteriota bacterium
TCAAAGAAAGAATCCTCAAGGGAATTGAAGAAATCAATACTGAGCCCGTTGTACATTGCTGGAAGAAATTCGATTTACCGCAAGCTAATATGTAAAAGTATTAATGAAACGTATTACTAGAAATGGTTTCCGTTCAGCGATTTCCTTACGACCCTTGAATATTAGCCCCGCAATTCAGCTGATAATGAAGTTTTTTCATAATCCTTCGGGTCGATTTTCCGGGTGTATTAATAAATACCACAAATCGATATAGTTGGCCCGTTGGGTGTTCAATATAACCCGCTCTGGTGTTTATCCCGCTAAGGGTACCGGTTTTATAAAATTCTCTGCCTTCATGGCGCATCAGGCCATGGTAGGGCTCGAATGCTTTGAGTACCTTATCCATGTCTTTTGCCGACGTTTTGTTTTTTCTGGATATTCCCGAACCTTCAGTAATGTGAGTGTGTTTCAAATCAAGAATCTTTTTTGCATAAGATAATGCTGCTGAAACTCCCTTATCAAGGGTCCCGGGCGGACCATGGGTTTTTGCGCCTGCCGCAATAAGCAGTTGATTGGTGGTATAATTATTAGAAAATTCAAGAAATCTCGATATGATTTCTTTTACAGGTGATTTTGAAATATATCGGAAGATTAATCGATCTTTGCTTTTATGAACCCTGCCTGTCCTTACAATACCGGTAGTTTGTAACCCTTCGTTGTTTAAGAAGTGCTTAATCAGGTATCCGGCATAAAATGTACACTCATTATTATTATGGGAAAACACAATCCTTCCATGGTGCAGTCCGAGTTTTTTTATTCTGTTTAGCGCAAAAGGCACCAGCGGGGTTTGAGGTTCGGCACTGATATAGATGCCATTTGACTGTTTGAAGTTAACCGTATTAAAATTAACACAGAGCGCACCGTTTGGGGCATCATAGGGTTGAATGGATGATGAAACTCCGGGAATCGTCAGCGGTTGGGCAAAATATGAATCATCTAAAACAATATCGATGACTTTTTCAATCTTTCCAGCCACCTTCTTTGATATTTCCTGCAGAACTTCTGAAATGAGCAGAGGGTCTCCGTATCCCTTTATCTTAAGATTTTGCCCCTTATCCAGATAGAATTCAGTGGCAAATTTATAGTCAGGTCCCAGATAGTGCAACGCCACCAGTGCGGTAAAAATTTTGAGCGTGGAAGCAGGAACCAGCATCTTTTCCGAATTTTTTGAAAAAATGATTTTTTCGTTGGGGGCAGTAACCAGCAAGGCATCATGCTTTCCGATCAGATTTTCAAAATTGCCATGCGTTCCTGCACTAAAGGCAGCGGCCAGCCACGGTCCTGCAATCAGGAGGCAAAGAAAAACAGCAAATATAAACAATCTCATTGGGTGAGTTGATTTCATACTGGCAGGTTTTATCCCATTTAAGAACCAAACAAATTTTGCGTGATCAGAGATCATTGCTTTGTCTGGGCCATTATACTATTGACTTTCAACAATAAGCGTAACCGGGCCGTCGTTGATTAATGATACAGCCATAACAGCGCGGAACCGACCTGTCTTCACCTTAACTCCTTTAATTTTCACCTGACTGACAAAATAATTATAAAGCTCTTTGGCTCTATTAGGAACTGCGGCATTGGTGAATGAAGGACGTCTTCCCTTGCGGCAGTCACCCAGCAAAGTAAACTGGGACACCACCAGCATCTCACCAAATGTTTCGAGCAGGGAGCAATTCATTTTGGCATTTTCATCTTCAAAAATCCTTAAGTTGGTAATTTTTTCGGCAAGATAATCGGCATCTTTGCGTTCGTCTCCTTTGCCAATTCCAAGAAGAACGAGCAAGCCGTTACCGATTTTACCGATAGTTGTATCATTTACAGTAACAGAAGCTTTTTTTACTCGTTGGATGACTGCGCGCATAATACTATGTCGAAATAGTTAAAAATCAATAGCATAAATTGACTTGACCCTATATGGACCAAGACTGGAAAGTCAAGAAAATTTGCTTGATCAACAAAGATGTATTTATCTTGAATAAAAATTAATTTTATATTATAAAGGGTTAATATCATTCAAACCTTGGCTTTTGATTAAACCTTGGGGTTTGCTCCAAATGAATTTGCCTTTCAGGATATGGAAGTACCGGTATGACAAGGCGAGAAAAGGACGGATAACCGGCCGGTTTAACCAACGGAAACACAGCCATACAGAATGCATCGGCGTCCAAACGGAGAAGGGATACATCGGTTCAATACGAGGTCCAGCTGTTTTGGGTGGTTTTTAAGTTGAGCGATTTGGCCTTTAACACCTCTAACCAGTGAGGAAATAGAAAATGAGTTTTTATAAATGGCTTGGGGAAGATTCGCTGAAAAATAGAAACCTTTATTATAAACTTAACATAATATTCGGGCTCTTTTTTCTTTTTCCCGTTTTTGGTTTTATCTACTTTGCCTATAAGTATGATATACTTACCGATAAGTTTGTGCCGGTATTTTTTATGGTGGTACTGGTTTTTTCCTTTTTTGGGTTTGTGATCCTGAAAAATTTGTTTGATAAGATTAAAAACATTTCTGAAAAAATGACGGGCAGCTTTATTACAGAGGTTGCAGATGAAAAGCTTAAAACAGGGGCGGATGAGCTGCAAAATATTATCCAGTCATTTACCGCGATTAATAAACAATTTGCCGCTACCTTTAAACAACTGGAAAAAAAAGGTTCAGAGATATCCATACTCAAAGAGCTTTCAGAATTGTGTTATGTTACTTTTGATCCAGAGGAAATTCTTTATGTAGCATTAGAACGCTCATTAATGTTGACCAATTCCGATATTGGTTCTGTATTGACCTTAGAAAAAGGTGAAACAAAGGAATTTGTGGTAAAAGCGAGTGTCGGTCTGGGGGAATATGTGAAGCTGGGAGACAGAATTAAGTTTGAAACAAGCATCGCAAAATACGCTGTGATCAACAAGTCGCCACTTATCGTTAAAGACGTTGAAAAGGACAGACGTTTTGGCAGGGTCAACCTGCAACATTACGGAACAAAATCATTTGTCTGCATGCCGATAAAAACCAGCAAGGATATAATAGGGGTACTGACCCTTTCACGCAAAGACGACAATAAAGTATACTCGCAAGACGTTATCGAAGTTCTGACTCCCTTGCTGAGCAACGCGGCTTTCACCTATGAAAACATTCGACTTTTGAAAGATAACAAACAGGGATCACTTCAACTGAGATCAATTGAGAAGATTTTCAAGGTTATTAATTCAAGTTTCAGGGACAGTGAACTTGTTCAGGCCATATTAAACGAAATCCACACTGTGGTGCCCTTTGATATCGCAGTAGTAATGACTAAGGATGAAAACATGCCCGGATATCTGACCGTTTCTGATTTAATGGCAAGCGGCCCGACCGGTATTTCAAAAGGCGACTATTACTCACCGAAAGGAAGTGTGATTGAAAAGGTTCTCAAACAAGAAAGCACAATCATTGTGGATGATAATAATCTGTCCAAAGAAGACGCTGAAATAGATCGTGTGGGCTATGTCGCCAATAAACTTGAAAAGGAATTATTTGCCGAGGGCACCGGCGGTTCCTGCCTGCTGACGCCTTTAAAAACGGACAGTGTATTAACCGGGATATTGGCCCTTTATGCAAAAAGAGCAGAACTTTTCTACCATGCCCAAAATGTCATTGAGTGGGTTGCCAACGGGCTTGCCATTGCCATTGAACGCAGCAGGCTAACGGCATCCGTCTTAAAGAGGAATCAGGAACTCGACTCAATTAAGCAAATCGGAAGAGCTCTGGCGTCATCGACCTTTGATATCAGCAAGGTTTTAAAATATACAATGGATATGATTCGCGTCATCATGAACGTGGAAGCTGGATCGTTGCTTTTTCTGGAAAATGATGAGCTTGAGCTGGCCGTTGCATTTAATGTTAAAGTTAAAATCAGGAAAAAATTCCGACTTAAAATCGGGCAAGGCATTGCCGGTCACGTGGCTGCCAGTGGTGAATCGATCATTGTGAATGACACCAAGGAATCCCCCCACTTCTTTTCAGGTGTTGATAAGCATACGGGATTTAAGACAAAAAGTGTATTGTGTGTGCCAATGATTTCTCAGGGAAAGGTTCTGGGGGTGATCCAGGTGCTGAATAAAAAGAAGGGTGGATTCAGCTTAAGCGATGAAGATCTTTTACAATCAATTGCAACCTCGGTAAGTATTGCCATAGAAAATGCCCGATTGTATAAAGAAAAGGTTTCTATGGCCGAACATGAGCGAAGTATCAGACGAATGTTTCAAAAATTTGTACCCAAAGAGGTCTTGGAAACAATCATTGACAGCGAAGAGACCGGCAAGGGACTGGTTGAAGAATTTAAGAAGCTTACTTTACTAAATCTAGATATAAGGGGATTTACCGAACTGGCCATGGAAATGGGGCCACAAAAGACCGTGTTTTTGTTAAACAGTTTTTTTTCTGTGATGGGAAGTATCGTGTTTAAGTATAACGGCATTGTTGATAAATACCTGGGCGATGGATTTCTTGCAATTTTTGGCGCTCCGGTTTCAAGTATAAAGGATGCACAAAATGCATTGACTGCCGCACTTGAGATGAAAGAGTCGATCAAAGAGGTAAATGAAAACTTCGAGAAGGAACTGGGAACATCGGTGAACATCGGTATAAGCATTCACACCGGTGAAGTGGTCGTCGGTAATATCGGTTTTGAAAAGAAGATGGATTACACTGTAATTGGTGACGCAGTCAATACTGTATTCAGGATGCAGGAGTTTACCAAATCTTATCCCAATGGTATTATCATAGGTGAAAATACAAGACGAGCTGTGGATACCAGATTGAAAATTCGCAAAATTAATAAAGCCCTGGGAGGGTTAAAACTATATGAGCTTCTGGATATCAAAGATATTTCAGAAGATTCAGATAAAATACTTAAAGCGTAAATGTCTGGGAAAAGCATAAATGGCGATAGACATGGAAGACACCCAACAAACGAATCTTAAGGGGCAATTTCTGATGGCAATGCCCGGTTTGTCTGATCCAAATTTTTCTCAGACGGTTACATGTATTTGCGAACATAATTCAGATGGAGCGGTGGGGATTGTGATAAACAGGGTCCATCCCCTGCTGTCGGGCAAAGATATTTTTAAAGAACTCAAAATAGAGTATAACCAGAAGACCGAAGCAATACCTGTGCATATTGGTGGGCCTGTTCATAAAGGAGAAATCTTTGTGATTCATAGCACACCTTTTGACTGGGCTTCTTGTTTTATGATTACGCCTCGCCTGGCAATGAGTAACACAAAGGACATTATCGAATCATTAGCGCTCGGCAAAGGACCTGAATCATTTATTATTGCTTTAGGGTGCGCCGGTTGGGGTCCAAACCAGCTTGAGTCGGAAATAAGGCAAAATGCCTGGCTAACATTTCCTGCCTTAAATGAGATCATTTTTAATGTTTCTGTCGAGGCACGATGGTCAGAAGCGGTTAAAAGACTGGGAATTGATCCGAACCTGCTTTCTGATAAAGCAGGCAATGCATGATATGCTTATTTTTTCTTTGTCTTTGGCTTGGGTT
Organism: Thermodesulfobacteriota bacterium; assembly: GCA_034189135.1. Taxonomy (NCBI): domain Bacteria; kingdom Pseudomonadati; phylum Thermodesulfobacteriota; species Thermodesulfobacteriota bacterium. Next base: position 5,579 of record JAXHVO010000050.1, read on the forward strand.
TCTTTTTTTTAAGGCAAACCTTATCCTTTCTTACAAATGCACATAGTTTGGGATTGTAATATTCTTTGCAATTTAATGGGTTATATAGTGGACATTCAGGATGTTTTTCCGACATAAATTTATCTTTCCTTTCAATTTGGTTCAACCAAGAAAATTGTCCCTTCAAGGCTTACTGCACTGTTTTTAATTCATTAAGATTTGCATATCATAAAAGATTAAAATTTACAAGCTATTATGTTCTATTCATAGATTTTAAAAAAATTTTAACATCAGAGAGGTACCCCTGAGGGGTTCATTTAGAATCGGTGAAAACCCATAAAAAGGAATACAGTAAAATCAGAACAGACCTTTTTCAGGTTAATTCTGCTATGTCGACTTTAATTTCCCAACTAAAGCCAATTCAAGATTCAGTGGATAATGTCGTTGTTGATTGGGAAAAGGAATGCAACCACCTGCGTAAAAGATTGGAAGAAGATAGGATTCGTATTGCCGTGGTGGGTTCCATAAAATCGGGCAAAAGTACGTTTTCCAATGCTCTGTTTAATGGTGATTATTTGAAACGCGGTGCCGGAGTTGTTACATCCATTGTTACCAGGATACAGCGGGGGAAACCTTCTGTGGCAAAACTTTTTTTTAAATCATGGAAAGAGGTGAACTCGGAAATAGAAAAAGCCATAGAGATGTTGCCTGTTTTGAAATGGCAAATAAAAGGAAGAAGATTTAACATCAGGCAAAAACAAGATCGCCTGAGCATTCAAAAGGCCATTGACGAATTAAACGGCGAACAAAAAATTACCAATGGTCGATGTAATGCAAGCGTGGTGCTTATATCTTCTTATCTTAAGGGTTATGATCGAGTTAAGGCTGAGCTTTCAACGAATAAGAAAACAAGAGAATATAAAGGTAAGCTGTTTCAAAAACACTGGGATTTTGTGGGTAATGAAGTACTGGCCGTTTATTTGAAAGACGTACTCCTTAAAATTGATTCAAAGGCCATTGATGACAATATTGAGGTAGCAGACTGCCAGGGAAGTGATTCCGCAAACCCCCTTCATATCGCTATGATTCAGGATTACTTATTTTCCACGCATTTAATTATATATGTTGTAAGCAGCAGAACAGGATTGCGCCAGGCTGACATCAGGTTCTTATCCATGATAAAAAACATGCGGATCATGGATCACTTTCTGGTTGTATTAAACTGTGATTTCAGTGACCATGAATCGGTTGAAAATATGAAAATGGTTGCTGAAAAAGTCAAAGAAGAAATTGCCGTGATTAAACCTGTGCAAGAGGTATATTCTTTTTCAGCACTTTATGACCTGTTTCAAACGATCAATAAAAACCTGCCGTCAAAAGATAAAATCAGATTTTCGCAGTGGCAAAAGGAAATCGAGTTTGTTGATTTTTCCGGCAGGGAAATCCAACGATTTAAAGATTCTTTTGCACGTTTACTACAAAAAAAGCGATATTCTTTGCTATTAAAAAATAGCATTGAACATCATGGTGGCATTTTGTCAGATATGATGAGATGGACCGCTCTTACTGCGGGTATTCTAGACCGGGATGCCTCTGGGATTAATGAAATTACCAGAAGAATAAAGAGTCACCAGGCAGGGATGGACAAAATAAAGTCCATGGTTAATCATACCATTTCGGGCGTGGTGCCAAACATTAAAAATGAAATCAAAAGAGATGTAAATCGGTTTTTTAATACACGATCATCAGATGTCCTGAGTGATATCATCGGGTTTATCAGAAACTATAGGGTACCTTACAGGCAATATGAAGAAAAGCTGAAAAGATCCGGTTTTTTGAACACCCTGTACCTGGTTTTTGAGGAATTTAAGCAGGCCTTTGATACATCGCTGGTTGAAAACCTGAATCCCGAGGTAATCAGGTTTGCCAAGGAGATTGAAGTAAAGATCCATGGCGAATTTAAATCGGTTTTCCGCGCATATGAGGCGGTTATAGAAAAGGCACTAGCAGAATATGACCGCACACTGAACCAGTTGCAGCTAACCCAGGAAATTAACCCACAGCAAAGCCGGGTTAACATGCCGGTTATGGATTCCATTAAAGAGGCAAGCGGGCTCAACATACCGCCTGTCATCACTTTCATCCGTTATTCAGCAAAGATAAAAACCGAAGCAGTGATGAAACTGGGTTTTTTATCCGTGATCAACATGTTTAAAAAAATATTAAAAAAACCGATTCCAGAAAATAATTCAGTTGAAATTGAAGCATTAAAAAGTGGCACCCGACGTATGAAACGCGAAACGGAAAAGTCTGTTATTTTCCATTTTAATGAATACAGAGAGAATATGAAGTTTAAATATCTTTTTAAACTGGTTGACGTCTTATCAGATGTTTTAGACCGGGAGCTTCTTCGCGGATTTAACAGTTATGCAGATGATCTTTCCACAACAATTGAAAGGATAAACAACAACAAAATTGACAAAATGAAGACCCGCCAAATCCTTGCTGAAATCATACAGGACTTACCCCGAATAAATGACAGAATTATAGGGATAAAAAAAGAATTAGAGGCAATAAAATAGCGGTTACCAACATAAAAAGCCAAACTATTGGTTTCTATCTTAGGGTTTCAGTGTTTCGCAAATAACAACATCACTGCAATTTTTCCAGACTTTTTCTGGCAAATTCAATGGAAGGGTCAAGCCCAAGGGCCGTTAGGTAATATTCAATCGCTTTTTCAATTTTCCCCATATCACGATAGTTTGACGCAATATTGGCATAGTCGATAGCGGAACCGGGGTCGAGTTTGAGAACTTTTTTAAAACTGTCAATCGCTTTTTGGTGTTCTTTTAACTTAAAGTAGCAAAACCCCATCAGGTTATAAATATCTGTTCTCTCATTATCGTGCCTCTCACCTTCTTCAAGCACCAGGAGCGCCTTTTGATACTCTCCCATATCTTTAAAGCATATTCCCATGTAGGAATAAATACTGGCCAAATCATGCTTTGCAGGATTTTGACTGATCGAAGCAGTAAAATAATCGAGAGCGGTTTGCGGTTTATTGACGGACAGATAGCATTGGCCAAGGTAAAAGTTGATATAATATTTATCAGGAAGTAATGCTTTAATTTTGGTTAGCTTGTCAATGGCATGGTCGGGGTCGATGTTTTCCGTTAGCAGTTTGGATGCAAACATTCCAACATCTGCGCTTAGAGAACGTTCCCTGAAATGTGCACCTGGAATAATCATATAAAAAGCAGGTATGTTAAGCAATGGGTGCGTTGTATTTATGGCAATCACTTCCATTTGCTTTTCAGCCAGTGAAGAAATGCAACGTTGGACTTCAATTTTAATATTATCATCAGATAGATCCGGCAGGCGGGTAATATCCACTGTTTTTTCAGGATTGGTGATAAAACCTGCGTCTTCAAGATCATTGAATTTTGGCAGGCCGCTGGCTTCATAACAGGAGCCGGTATTAAAATCACCCGCGAGCTGGGCGACTTCTGTCAGTGCGCGACTCAAAGCTTTTTGAGGATTCGGCGTTGTACCTGCTGTCCAGACAATTTCACTTTTTTCCGGAAAGGTTGACCGATCATAGGCCAGAATGCCCACCGATGGTATGCCCATATCAAGGGTAAAATCGGTAATGTGCAATTTAACCCCTGCATGTCGGTATTTATTTAACATTTCCACCACAAGTGGATCGGTTGCTGAATCGGGATTGATCGCAGGAAGGTTTATGCTGTGTTGACTGATTAGGGATGATGTATGCCTTTCAACAATTTCGCAAATACCTTGGCAAATGGCCTCTTCCGCACAGTTTCCGGCGCAGGATCCGTTAAACTCATTGATATTGAAAAACCAGTCAAAAGGAATAAGGACTTGTTTGTTTTGGGTAAGGTTGGTCGCCCATGTCCACTTTAAAGGAACATCTTTAAATATCTGCTCCATCAAATCCGGGTCGTTATTTTCATCATGAACCGACTGGGCGATCATTTGAAAATCAATGGCTTTGTCTTTAATATTGCCATACTTTTCTATCGTAAAATGGCCTGGATTATTTTTATAACTAAAAAGGCTGAATCTTTCAACCAGTTCCATTACTGCACTGGCTTCGGCCTGCTGGGGTGTCGCTCCTTTTCCCATCTGCTTTTTACCGCCGGTGACATTTTTAGCATCCTGGCCACAGTAACTGATGAATACCGGAATATTGAGCCGGCCGTTATCAATCCTTACTGTCTTTTTTAAAATGTCCAGATCAATTTTATTCAATTTGGCTTTAAATTGTTTGACAGTCTCTTCAGGTGGCAACGTTTTGTCCTGATCGAGGGTAAATCGTTTAAAGGCATCATTTAATATCACTTTATTCTTCATGTTTATTATCCGTACTCCAAAGGCAAGGCGAGAGGTTCCACCATGCCATCAAGATTTAAATTGACTGGTTGTTTAAAGTTTGTTAATGACACTCTCATGTGGGGATGTAGCTCAGTTGGGAGAGCGCAGCGTTCGCAATGCTGAGGTCAGGGGTTCGATTCCCCTCATCTCCACTTTCCAATCATTATTCCGGTTTCTTTCTTGGTGATTACTAAAGAGAATGGTATCAGTTCGGCGTCCATTATGAACAAAAAGCTTTCTCAAGTTCTATACGGTAAGGGTTCACATATGCGGTGGCAGGTGAACTCTCACGGGGAATGAAAAGGGCGATCAGGACGGACGGCTGGTATAAATGAAATTCAATCATTATCGTCAATGATAATTGCTCCTCCGGAATCTCTTTTTACTTTGGTTATCCCCGGATATTTTTCTTCAATCTCTCCCAAGGAATAGGATTGCTGTTTAACAATTTTTGCCAACCGTTTGTTTTCGTTTTTTAGATATTTTTGCTGCAATGCCTGTCGAATGGTTACGGATAGATCGACCAGATTGCACGGCTTGGTTAAAAATCGATAGATTTCTCCTTCGTTAATGGCACGCATTGCCGATTCAAGACTTGCATGCCCGGTTAAAATGATACGGATTACATCAGGATATGCTTTTCGAACAACGGCAAGAAATTGGGTTCCTGTCATTCCAGGCATGACTTCATCTGAAATAACCACGTCAATCGATTCTTGCGACAGGATTTTAAGCGCCTCTTCTGCGGAACCGGCACAATAAACCGTGTAAGATTCACGGGAAAGCGTATTTTCCAGCATATCACGAATAATCTGCTGATCGTCAACAACCAAGATGCTGTATTCCATGGCATGCTTCCTTATTCTAAGTATAAATAATTATCGAATATTATATAAATTCTGTCAACTATATTTCGTATTTTGTGAACCAGGCTGACTGGCTGGCAGGTGAGATTTATAGATAGTGATAAACTTTATTCATGGTATAAAAAAGATGGCTTGACTTATTAGGGAAGATTGTTGTACGAATTCAGTATTAAATTAAAAGGTAGGTTTATTATTTCAATAGGTTATAAAGGTTTAATCATATGGAACGATTATCTTCGGTAAAAAGAAACACCAGAGAAACCAAAATAAGTGTTGAATTGAATATTGATGGAAAGGGAAAGCAGCATATATCTACAGGGATTGGATTTCTTGATCATATGCTGACGCTTTTTGCCCTGCATGGTTTCTTTGACTTATCCATAGATGCAAAGGGAGATCTGGAAGTTGATTTTCACCACACTGTAGAGGATATAGGACTGGTATTGGGGGATGCATTTAACAGGGCCCTTGGTGAAAGAAGGGGAATAATCAGGTATGGACATGCGGTGACGCCAATGGATGATGCTTTGGCTGCTGTAAGCGTTGATATGTCCAAGCGCCCTTTTCTGGTTTATAATGTTCCGAGGAATCCGGGTTCGGGTGCGCCTTTCGATGTATCACTTGCAAAAGAATTTTTCAGGGCGTTTACCGTTAGTGGTGGAATGAATTTACATATTAACGTGACCTATGGTGATAATGAACATCATATCCTTGAATCTATATTCAAAGCAACGGCCAGAGCTCTGGACCAGGCGACTTCAACAGATAAAAGAATTGCTGATGTTCAATCCACTAAGGGAAAATTGTAACATATTATTAACCCGGCATGTCAATGTGATAAACAAGCGAGTGTAAAGACGCAATATGTTTAACGACAAATTTTGTGTAAGGGTTAATATCGCAATCATTTTTGCGGTCCTTTTTTTGTCAGGCTGCACATCACAAGAAATTGCCCCTGAATCAGCTTATCCTATATCTGAAACAGAAAAGATCCTGGTGTTGCCCTTCAAAGATGTATCCAGGATATATGGCAAAGATGCAAGTGTCAGATGTTCGGTGTGTGGCAGATTTTTTATAACCGGTGAAGTGGCCCCGGATGCCGCAGCTAAACTTACCCATAGCCTGATTTCCCACTTAAAGCGCAAGAAAAAATATAAACTAGTTATTTTAAACTTGAATGGAGAAGAAAAAGCATTTTCCCAAAGAAAACGTATTGTTAATAAAGGCCGTAAATATAACGCTGATGCGGTTATAGTAGGATCCGTTTACCGATACAAGGAGAGGATTGGAAACCGATATTCCGTTAAATCACCGGCTTCTGTTGCTTTTGGGGTTCATCTGATAGAAACCAAAAGTGGTCGCAATATCTGGTCAGGACATTTTGATGAAACACAGCGTTCACTAAGTGAAAACCTTTTTAAATTAAAAAAATTTATCAAAAGAAAAGCGAGCTGGATTACCGCTGATGAGATGGCGATCAACGGTTTTGCAGATATGCTTAGTACATTTCCCTAAAAATGATTATCATACCGGCAGTAGATATTAAAAATGGCAGATGTGTGCGCCTGTTCCAGGGGAAAAAGGATGAAGAAACCGTTTTTTCCAATGATCCGGTAAAGATGGCAATAAAATGGGATAACGAGGGAGCCGAACTGATTCATGTGATTGATCTGGATGGCGCCTTTGAAAAAAGCCCGCAAAATTTAAATTCCATCCAAAAAATAATTGAAAATGTAAAAGCGGATGTACAGGTGGGTGGTGGAATCAGGGATAATAAAACCATAAGAAAGTTTATTGATCTTGGGGCAAAAAAAGTGATCATCGGTACGGAAGCGATTAAAAACCCAAAGCTGGTGAAAGATGCCTGTAAACAATTTCCCGGTCGGATTGTGGTCGGAATAGATGCACGAAATGGAATGGTGGCCATCGAAGGGTGGACCGAAACGACTAAAATTAAGGCGCTTGATCTGGCGAAACAATTTGAAGATTGTGGCGTGGCGGCAATAAATTTTACTGATATCTACAGAGACGGAATGCAAACCGGCCCTAACATAAAGCAAACAATGATTATGGCAAAAAATGTTACCATACCGGTGGTCGCTTCAGGTGGTGTATCCACCCTTGAGGATATAAAAAAACTGGTTCGACTGGAAAAATTTGGTGTGAGCGGTATCATTACCGGGAGAGCATTATACAGCGGAAATCTTGACTTAAAGGAAGCGATCGAATTAGCAAAAAATACCAATAACCAATCCGGTAATTAAGCTGAAGGCTGTCGGGAAAAGTCACATTTTAAACCATGTTTGAATCAGGCATTTCCCTCAAAATACGGCAATGGTGATTTTCTCATCCCTTCAGCCTGACTAAGCGAGTCATTCTATAAATCACCGATTACGTTTAAAACCGATGTGTTATTTGTGCATAACATTATAGAATTATTTCAAAAAATTTTCTTGACAGAAGCTGCTTTAGTAATTAAATTTTAAGTTTACCAAAGACTGTTTATAGTATACTTCATTCCATTTACGTTCCTTCCGATATTGTCGGTCTCCTGAGCACTGAAGATATGGAGGTTGCTCTTTTTGGCAAGTTATATTTCTGAAGATAAAATTTCTGAAATTAAAAATACAGCTGATATTGTTGATATAATATCAGATGTCGTCACTTTAAAGAAGACGGGAAATAATTATGTTGGACTTTGCCCTTTTCACAGCGAAAAAACGCCCTCCTTTACAGTGAGCCCGGAAAAAAAGATTTTTCATTGTTTTGGGTGTCAGGCGGGGGGAAATGTTTTTACTTTCATTATGAAACATGAGGGAATGTCGTTTCCTGAAGCGGTTAGAATGCTCGCAGCAAAGTACGGTATTGATATACCTGCTGAAAAATTATCACCAGACCAGAAAAGAAAAATAAGCGAAAGGGAAAAACTGCTTGATATTAACCGGCGGGCAATGCACTATTTTTGCCATACATTATTGAACCCTGCCACCGGAAAAAATGCAAAAGAATACCTGAAAAAAAGGAAAATTAATCAAGATACAATAAAAAACTTCGCCCTTGGATATGCCCAGGAAGGCTGGGATAATCTTTCTCGTTATTTTAGGCAAAAAAAGATATCTCTGACACTAGTTGAAAAGAGCGGTTTGATTATTCCCCGAAAAAAGAGCAATGGTTTTTATGATCGTTTCAGGGGACGAATCATTTTTCCCATATTTAACATAAGTTCGCAAGTCATTGGTTTTGGCGGGCGTATCATGGACGATTCCGATCACAAAAGTGCAAAATATTTAAACTCTCCAGAGACACCTGTATATAATAAGAGCAGTTCACTGTACGGCCTGAACAGGGCAAAGGATAAGTGCAGAGAATCCAAAACCGTGTTCGTTGTTGAAGGCTATTTCGATTTGCTGGCACTTCATCAGCACAACATTAAAAACTCTGTGGCCACTCTCGGAACATCACTGACGGCAGATCATGTACGAATTCTTCGAGGATATATCGGAAAAACAGGTAAAGTTGTTCTTGTATATGATTCGGATGACGCTGGTTTAAAAGCGGCGTATCGAAGTATTGAAAAATTTGACCAGGGCTATGTGGATGCAAAGATTATGGTGTTGCCCCATGGATATGACCCGGATTCGTATCTGTTTAAATTTGACCAAAAAGCCTTTATGGATGAATGCTCAAGAGCAAAGAGTATTATGGCTTTTCTGATTGATTTTGCCGAAAAGAAGCACGGAAACTCCATTGAAGGGAAAATCCAAATCATTTCAGATATGAAAAAACCCCTGTCAGCCATTAATGACAGCGTGGCAAGGTCTTTATATATTAAGGAACTATCCGAACAACTGGGCATTGATGAATCTGCGGTTTTAGAAAAGGTAAGAGAAGCAGGCACCGTTTTTTCAAACCAATTGCGTGAAGAAGATGTGAACAATGTATCTCAAGGAGGGAAGCGTAATCAAAAAGAAAGCCGGATGGAACGGCAGATTATTGCCATGATGCTTCAATATCCGGAGATATTACCGGAATTAACCAAGCGGAATATACTTGAATATTTTGAAAATGATACCTTAAAATCAATTGGTCAAAATATATTAATCCATACCGATAAGAACGGCAATCGTGTCCCGGAGATTGATGGCGGGGCAAAAATTGCACCTGAGATAAATGTATCTGAGATTATAAATTTGATCGATGATAAGGAAAAAAGAAGTATTATTGCTGCTCTGGCTTTGGAAGAGGAATCATGGCAGCTTGATGGCTGCATTAAATTAATCACCCAATTTATTGAGATCAGAAGGAAAAGTCGTAATAAAAGCTTTATCGAAAAACAGATCAAAGATGCTGAGAAAAAAAATGATCAGGTGCTGTTACTAAAGCTTTTAAATGAGAAACAGAATATGGCTGTTCTACGGCAGAAGGAAAAGATAGCGTTGCAAAACCGGCGTATTCGGGAGGCATAAGATTAATGGCAAGCAAAAAGGCAAAAATACAGAAAAAAGATCCAAAGAGCCGAAAGAGTGCTGAAACAAAAAGAAGCACCTTAAAAACAAAAAGTGTAAAAAATATCGCAAATAAGAAACCCGTTAAGAAAAACAAACAGAATAATTTAAAAAAATTTCCCAAAAAAGATCTAAAAAAACTGATCACAAAGGCCAACAAGCAGGGATATTTGACCTATGAAGAAATAAATGAAGCCATGAGCGGTTACATGCTTTCTACGGAACAAATTGATGAAACATTTATTTCGCTGGGTAAATATAATATTAAAATTATTGATGAAAAAAAACATCTTAAATCGCTTGCAGCCAAAAAGGCCAAAGACAAAGAAGTTAAGACTGTTTCAGTGTTTGGCACGGTCACCGATCCCGTAAAAATGTATTTGCGTGAAATGGGTCTCGTTACGCTTTTGACAAGGGAGGGTGAGGTCGAGATAGCCAAAAAAATAGAAGCTGGCGAGCAGGAGGTTTTAAGAGCGCTCATTGATACCACCATCTGTATAGAAAGCATCGTTAAACTTGGAGGGCATATTGAGCAGGGCGCACTTCGATCCAAGTATGTACTAAGGGATATTGATGAGGGGGATACTTATATTGATGAAGTGATGCAGACCGAGAGGTTTTTAACCACCATCAGTTGTATTAAACAGATAGATGAGGAAAACCGTAATTTTCGTGAAAAGCTTTTTTCACCTGGAATCAGTCCCGATGAACAACGCAGGATAAGACGATCGATTAACAGAAGGAATAACAAAATATTCCAACATCTTAAAGCTTGGCGTTTGGAAGGAGGAGTGATAGATAAAATTGAACAGCTTATTAGAGAACAGATTGAATGGTTTGATTTTATGAACCAGAAGATTTCAAAGTACTCTGAAATGCTGAATTCACCGGTCAAAAAGATGCGTGAAAACATGTCCACCAAGACCAAATTTGTCAAATGGGCCTGTAAAAAATGTGATTTTAAAAGAGATGAGGTGGCGGCACTCTATGAAGAAATAAAAAAATGCCAGGAACATGTTAATCAACAGGAATGTGCTATTAAAGCTAGAAGCAGAATGTTAAAAAGGATAATCACCTGTGTTGAAGAAGGACGTCATCGAGCAAAATTGGCAAAAAGGGAACTCACCAAAGCGAATTTGCGCCTGGTGGTGAGTATTGCAAAAAAATATACCAACAGAGGCCTTCAGTTCCTGGATTTGATTCAGGAAGGAAATATTGGCCTGATGAAAGCCGTCGATAAATTTGAGTACAGACGCGGCTATAAATTCAGTACATATGCAACATGGTGGATAAGACAGGCGATTACACGGGCGATTGCCGATCAGGCAAGAACCATACGAATTCCTGTTCATATGATTGAAACGATTAATAAACTCATTCGGACATCAAGATACCTGGTCCAGGAGCAGGGACGGGAGCCGACTCCTGAAGAAATAGCTGAAAAAATGGAGATTCCACTTGAAAAGGTTCGCAAGGTTTTAAAGATTGCCAGAGAACCCATCTCTCTTGAGACCCCTATTGGTGAGGAAGAGGACAGCCATCTTGGGGATTTTATAGAAGACAAAAAAATCACCCTTCCATCGGATGCTGCGGTAAACCTGAACCTTGCTGAACAGACCAGAAAAGTGCTTGCCACCTTGACTCCGCGTGAGGAAAAAGTCCTGCGGATGCGTTTTGGTATCGGGGAAAAGGCAGACCACACCCTTGAAGAGGTGGGACAAGATTTTGCGGTTACCAGGGAACGGATCAGGCAGATTGAAGCAAAGGCATTGAGAAAACTACGGCATCCGACCCGGAGCCGGAAGCTGAAAAATTTTCTTGAAACCTGATGCTTGACATCGTTCCTATTTAAAGTTAGATAATACCTTTTCAACTGAGGGCCCATAGCTCAGCTGGCAGAGCCACCGGCTCATAACCGGTAGGTCCCTGGTTCGATCCCAGGTGGGCCCATATCTGAATACTTGCATAAGGAAGACAACCATAGACGGCTTGGTAAAAATTAATGAATCATTCTACTGTAAGAATTTATTATATGGGAATGGAAAATGGCTGAAAGTTTTCCATGAAAATACAGGAGCAAAGGCGTGGTTGGAATTATTAAATCACGCTTTTTTTATTTTTTAGATACGATTTTTTTAACATGTCTGCAACAGTAGCTGATATAATACAGGCCATGGAAACAATTGCTCCGGGCGGCCTGGCTGAGAAATGGGACAACGTCGGATTGCAGGTGGGCCGAAAAAGTTGGCCGGTAAAGAAGGTTTGGGTGTCACTTGATCCTGCTTTAGAGGTGGTTGCAAATGCCTGTCAAAATGACGCAGACCTGCTTATTACCCATCACCCATTGATATTTAAGCCTTTGCGTTCAGTCGATTTTGCTACGCCAACGGGGGCGATTATCCGTATGGCTGCAGAGCGAAAGATGGCGATTTTTTCGGCGCATACAAATTTAGACATAGTGGCCGAGGGATTAAACGATGCGCTCGCTGAACTTGTGGGACTTAAAAGAACCAATGTGCTGTGCCAAGCTGTAAAGGAAGAAAAAATCAAACTGGTCATATATGTACCTGAAGAATATGAAAAAAAAATATTGGATGTCATTTTTCAGACAAAGGCAGGAAAAATAGGTGAATATTCAGCTTGTACCTTCAGAAACAGGGGAGAAGGCACCTTCAGACCGGGATCAATGGCAACTCCGTTTATCGGGAGTCCCGGTGAAATAAGCGCTGCAAATGAAATCAGAATCGAGACGGTTGTACAAAAAGATGATCTTTCAGACGTCATTGAATCTGTAAGGTCTCATCACCCCTATGAAACCATGGCCTATGATGTATATCCCCTGTTAGCACTGAAAGGCCGCAATGGAATAGGGCGGGTCGGGGAATTCGATGAAGACATAGAATTAAAAACCCTGGCCTTAAGGATAAAAGAAAAACTACGATTAAAATATGTTAAAATATCCGGTGATCATCAATTGCCGGTTAAAAGTGCCGCCATATGCACCGGGAGCGGCTCAGACATGATGAAATATTTTCTTTCATCAGGGGCTCAGGTATATATAAGTGGTGATTTAAAGTACCATGACGCCAGAGATGCCCAGGCCGCCAACCTGGGTATTATCGACATCGGACACTATGCATCAGAATATTTAATGATTGATATGGTTGTAAAACGCCTGCAAAAGAAGCTGTCGAAAGCGGGACTAAATATTGAAGTCAAACCGTGCAGACTTGAAAATGATCCATTTACCCTCGTATAAATATTGGAATTATTGAAATGGAAAAAATTACCAAAAAACAAATAGATACCTTGTTACAACTTCAGGAAATTGAAATAAAGAGTGATGCAATCAAATCGGAAATAAATAAAGTGTCCGCCAAACTTGCTAAACTTGATAACCAGCTCAAGGCCTTTGAAAACGAAATAGATGAAGAACAAAAGGTAATCAATGATTTTAAACAAAAGTATCGGTCGTGTGAAACAGATGCACAGCTTAACCATTCTAAAGCGGAGAAAAGCCAGGAGAAACTTAAATTTGTCAAGACAAACAAAGAATACCAGTCTTCATTAAAAGAAATAGATGAAATAAAGGCAATTAATGCTAAAATTGAAGACGAAATGTTACAATATCTTGAGAAGATAGAAACATCCGAAGAAAATATCTTAATAAAAAAGGAAAAATACTCTGCTTTGGCTGAAAAGCTGAAACAGGAGAAAGATAGCATTATTCAAGAATCTGAGCAGGGAAGAAAAGAGGTGGCTCAGATTGAGAAAGAATGGAAAACGATTTCCCAAAAAATTAATCCCAAGCTGCTCGATAAATTTTCAGTGATAAAATCGAGAGTAAGCGGCAGGGCAATAGCTGCAGTGAAAAAGGCTGTATGCTTGGGATGCAATATGCAGATCCCTCCTCAGATATATAATGAGCTTCAGCGTACCGAAAGGTTGGAGTTTTGTCCCCACTGTCAAAGGATTATATACTGGGAAAAAGACTAATCCGGTCGGAGCAGTCCAGACGATCGCTGGGTCATTTATAAGATCCAGAGGAAAGTCCGAACACCGCAGGGCAGGGTGCTCCATAACGTGGAGTCGTGGCAACGCGAAGGAAAGTGCAACAGAAAGTATACCGCCTCGCAGTTATGCGGGGTAAGGGTGAAAAGGTGCGGTAAGAGCGCACCAGTTTCCCGGGTGACCGGGAAAGCTTGGTAAACCCCACCCGGTGCAAGACCAAATAGGGAAGTGTTTGAGGATGACCCGTCCGAGCTTCCGGGTAGGTCGCAGGAGATTTCGGGTAACCGGCGTCCACAGATGAATGATCGTTACCCGATTTGGGGTAACCCGGACCGGGCACAGAATTCGGCTTACGGGCTGCTCCGGCCGATTATTTAAAAATGAAAAATAACAATAAACTATGCAGCATTTCTTTTGCTGAAAAAGTAAGAATTTTTACCCGCGATTATTTGAAATATTGCATATTCATTTCCACTAAAGGCTCACAAAATAATGTATCGAATAAAAAGCTGTATTCTTCACTGATATCAACCTCTCAACTTCTGGAAGACTTTCTAGATTTTCATGGTGCCAAAAACAATAAAGACTGGTATTTTTTCAGAGAGCTGACAGCCACCGTCAGGCATTTAAGCCTTGGATGCTATTCCCAGAAACATATTTTAAACCGTCTGCATTTTTATAAACTGAAGGATTGGGAGAAATTTAAATCAGAAGGGGAAGCCAATTTTGATTTTTTAGTAAAGTCCTTGATTAAAGTCGCACCGGTTATAATCGAAGAAGCAAAACGATTAAATATTCCCATTCCACAGGAAACATTCAGTGATGCCGATTTTCCCGGAGTGATTACCGGTGAGCTGCTTGATTATGATATTGATGATGAAGATAAAGATCAGCAGAAAAAAAACATTGTTAAAATTGCCAGTGAATTTATCGACATCGCCGGAAAATTTGAGCAGCTTGGATTTTATGAACCTTATGATTTGGAAGAGATATTCACCCTTGTTCCGGATAAAATAAATGAAGTGGAGGTCAGGCGATTTGAAATGCTGGTGCACAATCTCCAGTCTTCTTTTGATACATATGTCATACATGGCGGATACAGATTTGGTAACCGGAAGCTGAAAGAGCTTCGGGGATACTTTTCAGCGGTCTTTCACCTTTTGCAGATAATAGGTCGGATGCTTCACTTTTATGAACGGCACTTGCATGAAGCGGGATATAAAAATATTTATAAAAAAGTTCAGGACAGACTTTCTTTGCTGATTGACCCCAAAACTCTTCTTGACCGCATCATAAACTATGGACTCTACTATGCATGTAATTTTCTTACCACCGGAAACAAGCTGGCGATTGAGATTTTAAATGAAAACATTGAACGCGGAACCATAAAAGTGGGAATTCCGGTAAAGCTGGGATTTCACAGCAGACCGAGTCTTTTGGTGGCCAAGATTGTCCAATACTATGGAGGTGAGGTCGAGTTGTGTGTGAATGAAGATAGATTTGATGCCAGCAGCGTGCTTGATATTCAATGGGCAGGGGGAAAAATTCAAAAAGAAAATATTTCTGAAGTTGTTTTTAAAGGGGATGTGCGTGCTTTAAAAGATATTGAAATTCTTGCCGGGGTGAATTACGGGGAAGATACCATGGGAAAGGGCGTGCCGCTTCCCAAAGAACTGAAGTATTTGAAGTAAAAGACTGGAGAACTATGGTTTCGGCGGTAATTGTTGCAGCAGGAAAAGGCATCAGGATGAACGATACTGTGCGAAAGCAATACCTGCAGCTTGCCGGACGTCCTGTTTTGTCTCATCCGCTGGCTGTATTTGATGAATGTCGTTCAATAAGTAAAATCTTTATTGTTGTCCCCCAAGAGGATTTTGCTTATTGTCGAAAAATGATTGTACCCATGTTTAATCATAAGATTAACCTTGTTGCCGGCGGAAAAGAACGGCAGGATTCTGTTTATAATGGTCTGCTGGCTGTGGGTGAAAATAATGGAATTGTTATTATTCATGACGGTGTGCGCCCATTTGTAAATAAAGAAATGCTGGAATCGTGTGTGAAAGGAGCAAAAAAACACGGTGCATGTATCATCGGAGTTCCGGTTAATGAAACGCTAAAGAAGATAAACAGTTTCGGAAATATTGAAAAAACGATACCAAGGAAAAATATTTGGATTGCTCAGACACCCCAGGCTTTTCGATATGAGATCATAATGAAAGCCCATGAAAATGCCAGAGTGAAAGGATATGAAGGCACTGATGATGCCTTTCTGGTGGAAAAAATGGGGACCCAGATCAAAATTATAACCGGAAGTAAAAAAAATATTAAACTTACCACCAGAGAAGATTTAAAACTTGCAGAAATGATGCTTCAGGCTGGACCCGACTGATCAAGGCAAATGTACCATCTCATGGTCCGCATCCATCCATGCCGGAAAGGCTTTTCTATAATCTTCAAGTAGATGAAAAGATAAGGCCGTTGTATAGGTGCATTCTTCATCATGCTGTTGAAAAATGATTTTTCCCCGAGGATCGATTACAGAAGAATCACCGCTATAGAAAAGATCATTCCCATCAGTACCCACTCGATTTACCCCGATCACATAACATTGATTTTCGATAGCCCTTGCCTGAAGCAACGATTTCCAATGCATGGAGCGTGTTTCCGGCCAGTTCGCAATAAATATGGCAACATCATACCGATTTTTGATATTTCTGGTCCATACAGGAAATCTCAAATCGTAGCAGATAGAGGGTCTTATTTTCCAACCGTTTAATTCAACGGTAATATTTTTATCACCTGCGCTATATACTTTGTCTTCCCCGGCAAAGCGAAACAGGTGCTTTTTGTCATAAGCAAACAAGTGCCCGTCCGGCTTGGCCCACAATAATCGGTTGAAATATTTTCCGCCGGATTTAATGATGATGCTTCCGGTAATATCCGCGTTTGTTTTTTTTGATTTTTCCTGCAGCCATTTAATGGAAGATCCGTTCATATCCTGTGCCAGGTTTGCCGCATTCATGCTGAAACCGGTGGTGAACATTTCCGGTAGAATAATGAGATCGGTCTTTTCGCTGATGCGAAGAATTTTTTCATCAAATAAAGCAAGATTGTCGTTAATATCTTCCCAGACAGGTTTTGTTTGAATCAATGTGATCTTTAAATCTCGCATAATATTTCGGCAGCCTTTGCTAACGTTTCGTCCTTTTTGGCAAAACAAAATCGCAGAACATTAAAGTCATCCCCCTGGTGATAAAAAGCAGACGGAGGAATAGAAGCCACTTTTGATTCAACCGTCAGGCGGTTGGCAAAATCGAGATCACTTTCTTTAGAAATGATGGAATAATCAAGCAGCTGAAAATAGGTCCCCTGGCAGGGCAGTGCTTTAAATCGTGATTTATTTATATGAGATAGAAATTTATCTCTTTTTTTCTGATAAAATTCGGAAAGATCCAGATACACATCTTTGTTTTGCATGAATTCGGCAAATGCATATTGAATGGGTGTGTTTGATGCGAATGTCAAGAACTGGTGAATTTTTTGAAATTCTTGGGAAAGCGGCTCGGGCGCCAGCGAATATCCGATCTTCCATCCGGTGGAATGATAGGTTTTTCCAAATGAACTTATTACAAAGCTCCTTTCTGCAAGCTCAGGATATCTTAGCATGCTTTGATGGATCAGACCATCAAAAATAATATGTTCATAAACCTCATCACTGATAATAAAAAGGTTTGTATGAGTAACAATATCTTTTAACGCCGATATATCTGCTGCCGACAATACCGTTCCGGTGGGATTGTGCGGCGAATTCAAAATTAATAGCCTTGTTTTTTCTGAAATGGTATGGGCAACTTCATTCCAGTCTATGTGGTAGTCGGGAAATTTTAGCTTAAGGTAAACCGGAATACCGCCACTTAATGTAATCGCAGGAGCGTACGAGTCATAGACAGGTTCAAAGAGAATGACTTCATCACCTTTTTTGACCACAGCGGTAATCGCGGCAAACAGTGCTTCAGTTGCGCCTGAAGTTATGGTGATTTCGGTGTCAGGGTTATAGGCGGCATGATACATTTCATGGGTTTTCTTTGAAATTCTTTCGCGGAGCTTTAGGACACCCTGCATGGGTGCATACTGGTTGTTGCCGGAGTGCATATACTTGTTTACGAGTTCGATGAGTCTTGTATCCACATCGAAATCAGGAAATCCCTGGGAGAGATTAATCGCACCATGATCATTTGCCAGCTTTGTCATTTGCGAAAAAATGGTTAAACCCACATCAGGGAGCTTTGATTCTATTTCCATTTTATTAGATTTTATCTCCTGTAAACTATTGTTTATGAATGTGATGGCAAATTAATTGGGCAATAGCCACTAATTATTGTTTTCTGTTGTTGCTTCAATTATAATTACAGAGCTAAACCCCCAGCTAAGCTGGGGAGAATGGCAAAAGCTATGCTGAGTATTTAAAAAATGCTCCTTTTGGATTAAAGGTAACAGCGCTGATTCTGTGACCAAAATC
>JAXHVO010000051.1:0-19457 GCA_034189135.1 Thermodesulfobacteriota bacterium
GAGCATATGCTCATTTTCGGAACGAATTCGATCCCGACTTTGTACTATTCTGAACCGGCATCTTATTTTGACCTGTCGTTCAGTAGTAAATTTGTCTATTTATGGATCGACACTAGTTAATAAAACGTAACTATTCAGGTGGATAGGCTGAAGGTTGAAGACTGTTAGGGGAAAAGCACATTTTAAAGTCATTTTTGATGCAACAATCACATCCCGCCCAAATGCGGCTATTTTGTTCTTTTAACCCCTTCAGCCTTCGGTCTAAACAGCTTGAACCTGACGACGCAAGTAGTTACCATAAAACACTTTAATCTCTGTGTTCTCTGTGAGCTTCGAGGTGATAAACAAATTTTTTACTTTCTAATTTTTTACTTCAACCAGGTTTCGCAAAGATGGCGGTAACTGGGATCTTGCCTTATCCGAAGCGACGCGACAGGGAATGAAAGGAGGTTGTCCCATATCCTTTAGGATTTTAAGTCCGCCGTTGGGACTCATGAGAAATTTAAGAAAGGCAACCGCCGCTTCCCTATTCTTTGCATTTTTAAGCAATGTAAGTCCGTAGGTACACGATTTCCCCGTTCTGGTCATCCATGTTCCCGGCTTTTTTCCGGTGACTTTAACCTTGGCCTGTTTATAAAATGCGTCATATTTGTAATTGCCGAGGTTGATATTGTCAGGAAGTTTGATAAATTTCAAATCGTGCTGAACTGCCACGGAAAGATATTCCCAGGCGTAATCCATGTTTCCGGTTTTCAACAAAGAAACCAGTTCCACCGATTTAGGCCTTACGTTTTTTTTAGGACGATTGGCAATCAATTTATCATACAGCCCGGGTTGATTGTAGTATTTTTCCGCAAGCTGCAATACCATGAGACTGCGGTAACCACAAGGGTCAAGATTGGGATCGGAATGTCCCCAGATAACACCTTTTCGCCCTAAAATATTATACCAGTTATCCGAGCTTACTTCCCGGGCAAAACGACTTTTTCCCGTGTAGCATAGAACAAGCTGGTTGGTGGCAAAGCGAACATTCCAGTCGGCATGCTTGGGGATCAGGGCTTTATCAATGATTTTATAATCAGCCGAACCCATTATATCGGCAGGTTTGTTAAGTTCCGAAATCATACGTGCCATCTTTGTGCTGCCGCCTCCCTCTCGAAGTATATCAACTTTGGGATATTTGGCCTCAAAAATTTTTTCCATTTTAGCCAGAGGAACCGTGAGGCTGCCTGCATGAAAAATGATGAGGTTACCCTGCGGTTCGGCACCGGCAGAAAACGGGAAAATAATCCCTGAGACCAAAAAACCAATCACAAGTACACAGCTAAACAAGTTGTTACATTTTTTCATCCTTTACTCCTTTGCGTTTGTTTTTGATTGGGTGGGGAAAACCATTTTTCCTCACAAATACAAGTTATTGCCATCATATTTTTCAGCACCATCCGGGCGCTAAAAAACGCCAATACTCTCTTCCGGGCAGTAAAGCCGGACTTTCTCTCCCAGGTGCAAATCAAGGCGCTTAAACACCTCTTTAGGGATCAAAACACTCATGGGTATTCCCATGTCAACCAATGCCCGCACCTGGGTATGTTCATCCGCAAGCTGTAAAAGGGTTCCGGGGAAACTGTTGGGCATAGATGAGCTTTCCTTTTGGTTGAGCTTTATCGCTCTGGGATCAATCGATATCCGAATGGGCCCTGACTTCGGGGAAGACACGCGCAGCTTCAAACCTTTGTTTAATACACAGTATTTGTATCCTTTAGGATCGACCTCGATATAGCCGCTAAAGATGTTTTCGTAGATGGATTGTGCCACCTTTCCTTCATACAGAAACAGGGTTTCATCTGCCAGCCTTGAGGCTTGAATCATATCATGGGTGGTAAAAATAACCGAAATTCCTTTTTCCCGGTTAATTTCTTTGATGATACGCTCAATATTAATCTGATTTTCCACATCCACACTGGCCGTGGGTTCATCCATAAGAATCACTTCGGGAAAACAGGCAAGGGCCTGGGCGATGGCCACCCGGTGCGTCTCCCCACCCGAGAGTTTATGGGCATTTGCATGCCTGAACATTCCCATTCCCACCAGGTCCAGAAGTTCTTTAACGATGCTTTCGCGTTTTGCCCGGGGTGTTTTTCGTATCTTAAGTGGATATGCCACGTTCTTAAAGACGGTGGTGGTAAACAACAGAGGCTGTTGCTGGATCAGGACCACCTGCCGACGCAGGTCCATCAGCTTGCCCGTGGCAAAATTTGCCCGTTTTTTTTTAAACCACAGATCACCGGCACTGGGCCTGATAAGAAAAGCCATGATCTCCAAAAGGGTGGTCTTTCCCGCTCCGTTGGGTCCCAACAGCCCGAGAACTTTGTTCTTCTCCAGACGGAGCCGTTCAAGGTTCAAAACCGTTCTGTGACCATAGGTTTTTATCAGGTTGTTCAATTCATACAACACGGGTCTACACTCTTGCTTTCCCCTGAAAATAATTAAAAAAGACATTCATTACGAAACTGACCATAAGGAGTACGATTCCCAGCGCGACACTCAAAATAAACTCTCCCTTGTCGTATTCCAGGGCCATTGCGGTGGTCATGGTCCGCGTAAAACCCTTGGCATTTCCGCCCAGCATCATGCTGATCCCCACCTCGGCAATGACCCTGCCAAAGGCAATGATGATCGAAGCCACGATTCCGAAGCGGGCTTCTCGAATAACAATAAGGGCCGTTTGAAAAACGCTGGCTCCTAGAGTCAAAGCCGTTTTACGGTACCGGTCGTCGATTCGGCTGATGGCAGCGATGGTAAAGGTGGTGACAATGGGGATGATCAGAATGATCTGCCCGATAATGATCGCCTTTTGGGTGTAAAGGAGGTCAAATGCCCCGAAGATTCCCTTTCTGGAGATAAAAGCATAAACAAAAAGACCGATGACCACCGTGGGCATGGCCAACAAAGTATTGAGCACCGTAATCACCAGTCGTTTTCCATAAAACGACCGATATGCGATTAAAAATCCTGCCGGAACCCCCACCATGCCGGCAATAAGTGTGGATATGGCACTCACCTTCAAAGAGACCTGAACAATCACCAGCAGTTCATGGTCCATGGAGCAGATCAGCAGTAACGCTGACAGAAAGCTATCAATAAGAAAATCCATACGACTGATTATTTCCGGTTTTTACCACCCGCAACTCATCCCATCACCTTTCAACGTGAAAACGACATGCCGGCTGAAATAGACAAAAAATGGTCGATATGATGTCGCCGGGCAGCTATTTTGCACCGGGGACCGCATCCGGAAAGAAGGCCTGTTTTCCCTGGATTTTATACCCGGCGATGATGCCTTGAACTTTTGGCGACACCAGCCATTTGGCAAACCGGTCGGCCAGTTTAAACTTAACATGGGAATATTTCTTGGGATTCACCGGAATAATCCCATAAGGGTTAAAAAGCTCAGGGTCCCCTTCGCACAGGATCTCCAGATCAAGGCCCTGTTTTCGACCGAACTTATACTTTAGGTATGTTCCGCGGTCAACGAGGGTATAGGCCTGCTTTTCTTCGGCGTATGTCAGGGTTTTGCCCATGCCCTGTCCAATTGAAAGATACCATTTTCCCAGTCCGGCCGGATGCTGAAAGGAGACTTTCCGTTTTTTTCCCTTTTTTATGATTTCACTGGTCACTGTCTTTAATGATAATCCGGTACCTTTCCACAGCGCCTGTTCTTTGGTGTGTGTGCCACTGTCATCCCCACGGGAGATAAACCTGATCTTGCCTTTTCCAACTGCTTTTAACGCCTCAGCAGCAGAACGTTTGTCTTTAATTCCAGCAGGATCTGAATGTGGGCCGACAATCACAAAATCATTATGCATGACTCCCAATCGATAGGCACCGTAACCGTCTTTGACGAATTTTTCTTCCCTGCTTTTTGCATGCACAAAAATGATATCCACATTTCCATCCATTCCGTCTCTGATTGCTGCCCCGGTTCCCTTGGCAATGACCTTCACCCGAATACCGGTATCCTTTTCCAATTGAGGCAACAATACATTCAACAGTCCGGAATTTTCCGTACTGGTGGTGGTGGACATTGTCAGCAGCTTATCCGCCCCCATGGTTACTCCGGGAACCATGCACGTCATTAAAACCGCAGTGATCATCCATGCCATATTTTTTTTCATCACTTACTCCTTTTCACTTTTTTTCGGTTCTTTGGGTTTCGCTTCTTCTGCTTGTTCCGGAAAGACCATTTTTCCACATAAACTCAAATCGTAGCCTTCCAGATTTTTCACTGTCTGGCGAAATTGGGCTTCATGCAGAAGACCCAGAAAAAGCTGAACCCCCTGTTCAAAGAAATGCTCCTTGGAAACAAGAAGGTCGTATCGCTCCCAGCGAAGAGGAACAAAATCAAGACCCAACAGTCCTGCCACAGTTTGAATGGCGGGTGCTGCGTCTGCACGTCCCGAAAGCACTTCCATGGCCACGTCCAGATGGCTGCGAAACTCCCGCTGGTATCCTGCGATGTTGGTGCCATCCAGACCGGCCTTCTCCAGCTCCTTATCAAGGAGCAGTCTTGTGCCGGTTCCCTGAGGACGATTTGCGATTTTGATTTTCGCTTGGCCCAGATCAGAAACACGGGAAATCGACTTAGGATTTCCCTTGGCCACAATAAACCCTTGCTGCCTGCGACAGAAGTTTACCAGCACCGGGGCTTCGCCTCCAACTTCCTGGGTGATAAAGTCAAAGTTATATTCCTGTTCGTCTTCCTGTAAAAGATGGCTGGCCGCCACATGACAAAGTTGTCGGCTCAGTGCTTTGATTCCTCCCATGCTGCCGACATTTCCGAAAACAGCCAGATGATCAGGATGAAGGCGGTTAAAAAGAGAAATAGTCCTGTCCAGCAGCAAATCGTTGCTTCCGGATATGATCAGCAGTCCATGGTAAGGGGGCAAGGGAGGTTGGGTTTTAGGAAAATTTATGGTCTGGCTTTCCAGCCACTGTTCAATGAGATGTTTGGGAAAAAGCCACTTGCCCGTTACTTTAGTGGCCGGCAAACCCTTTTCGGAAATAAGGGTGTAGACCATCTTTTCGTTGATGTTTAAAAATTGCGCTGCCTGCTTGGTGTTGAGTAAAGTTTTTTTCTCCATATTATGCTATCTCCTTTTAGAAAGAAATGAAGCATATATGTTATTATTAGTCAATAGTAAATCGTTAATAGCAAATAAAATACTAATAACAACTTAATATAACTTAAGGGTCGGGGAGTTTCTTATCAATAGCCTTTTTTATGAACTGTTTGAGCTTTAATATTTGTTAGTGGTTCATAGGGAGAAGCGCCCATTTGCCCGTATCGGCCTTAACAAATATGTCCATCACCCTGTACACGCCCCCTATCTTCTCAGTTAAATCCATACAGGCAGAAACGATCAACGCTGCCGTGGGGTTCTTTTCCTTGGGGCTGGTTCAAATCGAATCTCAGTCCGCCTAGGCGGACCGTATGCCGGTTTCTCGAAATCATTGTTACGGCTGATACGGGCAAATGAGCGCTTCTCCGGACGATCTGAGTAGAAATTTAAAAACTCCTCGACCCCTCAATATAACCATCACAGCAAGTCCCGATAGGTAAAGAAGACGAAAATCAGAACGGGGAAACACCTGTTTGGGGCTTGAAAATTCGCCGGTCACTTTTGCCGGTTGATACATTTTCCCTAGCCTTAAATAAAAGGAATATTGATTCTACTTTACCCATTTTTTGGCATATTCCGCGTCGTTATAAAGTGGCGTGCCGAATTTGGTTTTGCCATACTCTTTGTAAATTTTTTGGCCTGCCGGAGAACTTGAAAACTTTATAAATCTGGCAGCAAGACCATAATTTGCCTGAGGATACTTTTCCGGAGCAGCGACCAATGCGTGGTAAACATTGACCAGAATAGGGTCACCCTTGAACAGGATTTTTAGATTTTTAATTTTTGACTGCTTGGCGTAAAAAGTACTTGAATCGGTCATGAAATACCCCATTTCCTTATCGGCTCGCAAAAGCGTCGGCCCCATGAAATCACCGGTGACTTTATACCAGCTTCCCACAGGCTTAATCCCTGTAAGCTTCCAGATTTTCATCTCCTTTTTATGGGTGCCTGAATTGTCCCCGCGGGAATAGAAATTGGCCTCTGCATTGGAAATCATGGCATACGCCTCTGCGGCGGATTTGGCCTGACTGATCCCCGCAGGGTCAGATTCAGGACCAACAATGTAGAATTCATTGCTGCCGAGAAGTGTTCTCATCGTCGCCCAACCATCCTTGACTGCCTTTTTTTCGGCTGCCGGCGCGTGCACCATAACCATGTCAACCCTACCTGCTTTCATGGCCTTTAGTGATGCCCCGCTACCCTTTTTAGTCCAATTGATTCGGCAATGGTTTGCGCTGCAGAATGGATCCGCCAACGCCTTTAAAAGACCCAGTGCACCGGGACTTCCTGTTGCAACCGTCATAGCTGGACCGGCTGATCCATAGACAGCGTTATATTTTTGTGCATCAGACTTTCCTGCATAGACATGACAAACGGAAAGTAACAAAACCATAAACAGCACAACAAATTTGATAAGATTTTTTCTCATGTTATGTTCTCCTTTTAAATTTGTTATTGTCGCGGAAAAACCATTTTTCCGCGAGAATTTTGGGTCGTAGCCTCCCAGCGGTTCAACGGATTCTAAAAAATAATAATATTATGATGTAAAGTAATTTGGTGTCAATACCTATTTCTAAAAGTACCACAAGCTCCACTAACTAACCGTTACTTACCAAAACTAACATTTTGTATAAATGCATATCTTTTTTATAAATTTTCTTTTATTGATATTGACAACTTGCCGGCATTAATTGCCATGTAGACACGTTCCGGCGTCAAGGGGAGTTCATAAATCCTGACACCGATGGCATCATAAACGGCATTCAAAATCGCAGGAATTGTGGGCATGATTGCCCCTTCCCCTACCTCTTTTGCACCGTATGGGCCGTTTGGTTCATTGGATTCTATGATAATGGTTTTTACCGGCGGCATATCCAGGGAGGTTACCAGTTTGTACTCAGCCAAGTCTGAATTGATTACCTTGCCCTTTTCATCAAACTTTACTTCTTCAAACATCGCCTCGCCCATTCCCATTGAAAGGGATCCTTCCATCTGGCCTTCCACCGAAGTTTTGTTGATGGCAAAGCCGCAGTCGTGTGCGTCGGTCATCTTTTCGATAGTAACCTGTCCGGTTTCAAGATCAACATCCACTTCGACAACCTGGGCCGAACATCCGTACGCCGGTGAAGTGCCGACGGCCGCACCCTTAAAATTTCCGCCAAGTTGAGTAGGCCTGTATTTTCCTGTCCCCACAATGGAACCTTTTGCCAGAAAGGCGATCCTGGATGCTTCTTTAAATGTGAGTGGCCCTGTTTCCTGGTTATCTGTCCATCCCTTGTGCTCACTAATATAGCGCTCCCGCAGTTCGCTGAAATCGATACCTTTTTTCCTGAAAACTATCAGTCCGTTTTCAATATTCATATCTCCAACCGGAACATTCAATTCATCCGACAGAATTTCCAGTACTTTCTGTCTTACATTTTCAGCAGCCTCCCTGGCGGCATGGCCTGTCATAAGTGTCTGACGGCTTGAGTAGGCTCCCAGGTCAACGCCCATATCTGTATCACCTGAGGCAATGCGAACGTATTCGAGAGGAACTCCCAGGGCTTCGGCAACAATCATGGCAAAAGTAGTGTCCGAACCCTGTCCGATTTCAGCAGAGGCTGTATATACCAATACAGTGCCGCCGTCCTCGGTAAGCTTTACCACAACGGTACAGTGATAAGTTTCCGACCTGTAGATAGGGTATCCCGCACCGGATACAAAAAAGCCGCAAGCCATTCCGATCCCTTTGCCCTTCGGAAGGTTGCCCTTTTTTGCATCCCATCCGGAGCCTTCCTTTACAGCCTCGATACATTCCCTCATACCCAGGCTGCTCATATTCAAATCATTACACGTGGTATCGCCGGTCACCATCATGTTTTTCAGCCTCAGCTCTATGGGGTTCATTTTAAGTTCTTCTGCTATCATATCAAGTTGCTGCTCCCAGGCGGCCCTTGCAATCACACCGCCGTGCCCTCTCTGAGCGCCGCATGCAGGTTTATTATTATATATCCTGTACCCATCATATTTCATATTAGGAAGTCTGTATGGCCCGCCGAGCAATGATCCTGCGTAATATACAGTGGCAATGCCGAAGCTCGAATATGCACCGCCGTCGAGGTAACATTCATGTTCAAGGGCCATTAGCGTGCCGTCTTTTTTTACGCCTGTGGTCAGTTTATGGGTGAACTGATGCCTGGCCCGACACAGCATAAAAACCTGCTCCCTGGAGTAAATCATTTTAACCGGTTTACCTGTTTTCATTGAAAGAAGGCATGCGGCAAGTTCCTGGGCATTTGCAGAAGCCTTGATACCAAACCCACCGCCGACATAAGGTTTAACAACTCTTATCTTTCCCACAGGAAGCCCAAGTACCATTGCTATGGTGCGCTGAATATAGTGCGGAGACTGGGTGGAGCTGTGCAGGGTGAGTCGCCCGGCCAGATCATAATCAGCGATACAGCCGGGAGGCTCTATAAAGGCCCCGTCCTGGCGTTTGTTTTTAAACGTGGTTGTTTTAATCAGGTCGCATTGAGCGAATGCCGTTTCCACATCTCCGAATTCATGATGGACTTCGGCACAAATGTTGCCGGGGTAATCTTCATGTAATAAAGGTGCTCCTTCGGCCAGCGCTTCCTCTATGGTAAATACTGCGGGAAGTTCTTCATAATCTACATCGATGAGCGATATTGCCTTCTGAGCAGTTTCGAGGTCAATGGCGACGACCGCTGCAATCTCATCCCCTACATAGCGGACTTTGTCATGACAAAACAGGGTTTCATCATACCGGGCAGGGCTTACCCCGTATTTCACCAGGCCGGCATCTTTTGCCGTAACAACCGCTTTGACGCCTGGAAGACTTTCAGCCACTGAGGTATCGATATTAAGGATTTTTGCATGGGCAAGAGGACTTTGTAAAAGCGCACCGAAGATCATACCGGGCATACTCATGTCGTCTATGAATACTCCGCGCCCCGATGCTTTATCAGGTGTATCGACTCTTGGCAGCCGGCTGTTGATTACATTGTATCTGCTCATATAGCTATTCCTTTTTTTGTAGGCGTTCACGGGTTCAAAGGTTCAGAGGTTCAAGGTTCCATTTTTGTTTTCGGACTGCATTTGAAACGTGTATTTATAAGAAAAACGTCATCTTCTACAGGCCTAATCCAAAATTTGGAGCCAAATTTGCGATTACTTTGGAAAATGACAATATTCAACGAAGACTTTGGGTCTTCAATGCCTTCTTTGCCCTTAACCCTGAACCTGAGAACGGTTACCTTTTTTTAAGATTTTATGGCTTCGATTATCTTCTGATATCCTGTGCATCTGCATAGATTTCCCGATATTGCGCTTCGAATCTGGGAATCGCTTGGATTCGGATCTTTTTCCAAAAGACTTTTGGCTGAAAGAATCATCCCCGAAGTGCAGAATCCGCATTGAATGGCGCCTTTTTCAACAAAGGACTTTTGAAGAGGATCGAGACCGTTATCTGTTTCAACTCCTTCAATGGTCAAAATGGTTCTGCCGTTTGCAGAAACGGCAAGGACGAGACATGAGTTAACAGGCTTTCCGTCCATAATTACCGTGCATGAGCCACAGTCGCCCAGTTCACATCCCTTTTTTGTTCCCGTCAAACCGAGTTCATGCCGAAGCAGGTCAACCAGAGTTGTATTCAATTCGACCGCTATCTCATATCCCTTGCCGTTAATTGTCAGATTAATGAGTTTCTTCATAATTTTTCCCTTTATCCATCCTCGTTTGCTTCTTTCAAAGCGATACTCAGCGTTCTTTTTGTCAAAACACTGACCATGGCCTTTTTATACCTGGCCGTCCCTCTGAAATCATCTATGGGGGTGCTGTCTTGACTGGCCGCATCGCCTGCTTTTTCAAAGATTTCTTTCGAAGGTTTTTCTCCAATAAGGATATGTTCAGCCAAAGGAGCTCTTAAATGTTTAGGGCCGACACAGCCCATAACTATCCTTGCGTCCGCAATAACATCTTGATCATCAAGTGAAATAAATGAGGATACATTGACAAGGTTGCAGTCCTGAGCCTTTCGGACGCCGAGGTTTATATAGCCTGCACCGGCATGCGGGGGAGGAGTATTCACTATGATCTCCGTTATGATTTCACCAGGTTTTAGGGCTGTAAGTCCGGGACCAAGAAAGAAATCATCCATAGACACCTGCCTGTCCCCTGTGCTGCATTTCAGGACAACCTTTGAGCCGTATGCCATAAGTGACGGAGGAAGATCCGCTGCTGGTCTTGCAGAGCCTATGTTTCCTCCTATGGTTGCAAGGTTCCTGACAAGGGGTGAACCGAGGTTTCCTGCTCCTTTACCAAGAGCACTCAGCTTTTCTTTGATTTTATCCGATTCAGCAATCTCCGCAACTGTAAAACAGGCGCCAATTTTTACCATGCCGTTTGAAGAGTCTATCTCTTTCAATTCATCAATTCTTGATATAGAAACCAGATGTTCCGGTGATACGGTCGCCTTTTTCATATTAACCAACAAATCAGTACCACCGGCAATGACACTGGCCTTTGTGCCAAGTTCCGCCAAAATCTGGCATACTTCCTCTACCGTAACCGGCTCATGAAAATCAAATTTAGGTAAAAGCATCATACTCTCCTGATTCACGTTTAAAGGTTGATGATTTTGATAAAAGCTATGTTAACCGGTCCAAGATTCACAGCCTTAACCTGCGGGGTATAATTTTTATATTCGATAATGGTCAACGCACCGTAATCCAGGTGAATCTGGAACAGGATAGACAGTGGCATTTGCAAGACGTGGCACAAAAGCACACGAATGACCCCTGCATGGGTAATGAGCAGCACCTTTCCTTTAGTCTGGTTGGTGATATTTTCAACAACCGGTACTACCCGTTGCTGAAGATCGGCAAAACTCTCACCACCAGGCGGACGAAAACCCCCGAAATCTTCACCTCGGGCCCGCCACAGTTCAGGAAACTGCTTTCTGATTTGTGCCATAGCGACACCGTCCCACTCGCCCAAATGGATTTCGCGAAGATCTGCCGACATCCGGACTGTATCCCGCCAGCCCAGGCACACAAGTGCTGCGGTTTCACGGGCGCGCTGCAAATCGCTGCACAAGACCATGGAAAATTCGTCGTCTTTCAATCGCTGGTGCCACGTTTTTGCCTGTTGCCGTCCCTTTTCGCTGAGAGGCGGATCAATCTGCCCGACAAACCGTTTTTCGTCATTTCCTTCAATCGCGCCATGGCGTAGCAGATATAGTGTGGTCATTTCTGTATCCGTTCACAGGTTCAATGGTTCAGGGTTCAAAGGTTTTCAAAAACAGAGACGCTTAATCTGTAATATCACCTTTCATACGCACAATGCGACTTGCGACCGAGCAAGATACAAGGTACTCAATTAAAATGAGATTAATTCACCTTGACCGAAGGGCAGAAGCAACGAAAAAACGCAACCCTGAACGGTGAACCTCTGAACCGTGAACGGCTACAAATAATCTTTGTGCAGTCACTTTAAGATGTTAGCAACACATTGCATTGGGAAATTCAAAAGAAAAATATGCAAGGAAATCGCTTCGATATTTTGGATCGCTCGCAACCCGACGAACATCGTTTCCAACATCAAAGAACAAATCGTTTTTGAACCGGCACAGATTGGATTCGACGAAACCTCTGGCTTCAGGCGTTGCCCCGGAAATCCGCCGGTACAAATCTGTGGCGTCAAATATCTGCCAGCTTGATAGAAAGCCTATGGTTTCCGCTATTCGCTTCATTCGTGTGTTGGCCAGATCAAGGTAAGATAAAGATACCCGTCCCGAGTATTGCATCTTTCTAAAAAGCTGCGGCAAAAGTGGGGGCCGTTTGGTCTCAATTGTTGCTTTGTCGGCAAGTCGTTGAAGAACATATTCTCTGGGTTGTCCTTCCTTCCCGAACTGCTTGGACAAACTGCAGTGGCGTTTTTTAATTACCGACGGCTTCGTATCATTAAAATGCACCTTAATTTTCCTTGGGTTCAACAACAGGTCGCCGGCCGCTGAAAATTCACAGTTGTCAGCATAGTTGCCGGCACATAAAAGGGCCAGTTCATTTAACCTGACTAAAAGAAGCCAATAGGCCGGATTTTTCTCGTCGTTTTGCATTTCCAGCTCATCCAGCCACTCTTCAATCCGGCTCTCATTCACCACATACGGTACTGCCACTTTATCTAGAGCATTATTCAACCGTCTAAATGATGCATCCGGTTCCGTCAGAGCAGCACCCTTCTTTGAGTATTCGATTGCATTCGCATTTGAAAGTAATTGCAAATCATTTCCCCCTATTCTTGTGAACGTGTTTCTTAATGTTTAACTATTTGGTTATTAATAATTGAGATACGCTGAAAAGAATATCTAACAATAAAACCTGACCATAAGTTTCGGATAAGACCTGTCATGTTTGACATATTCGGACAAGATTATGGCACATTAACCGTATAGCATGCCTTCCGCTACTTACTAACCATCCACTTTTTTCATGGTTGTCAATTTATTGTTTGACATCTGATTTTTCCTATCTTATAAACCGGGCTATGCCATTATTGATATAAGCAATTTTAGGTGCTATTTGTCAAGATTAAAATCTAAATTGAGTGTTATTGCCATAATCCAGCCTAAAAGTACCAATAACTACCTAAAATGACCTGTATTGAATTTTAATTAGCAAACCAGACGAAATGGAGAACTGAATGCAAACGGTTCCGGTTCAGAATATTTTAGGAATGCTGTTAAGGCATGACGTCACCCGTATTGTTTCCGGTAAATCTAAAGGCAGAATCTCAGAGAAAACGAAAGGGGGGATGATTTTTACCATTACAGATCTGCAACTATCTGTTGAATAGTGTTCAACTATCCGCAGGGATCTGAGGGTACCTGTTTGGTTTTGTGAAGAGTATTAACCTAAAACTTAACACTTAAAACCTGATGAATTCGTTTTTTACGAATTCATCAGAATCAGGAGGTATTAATATGTTAGATGCAGAAACCGCTCAAGATGTTGAATCAGGTAACGAGAAAGTCATGGGTATAGATACAGGCACATATTTGGACGATGTTGAGCTTGCCAAGAGTCTTCTCGAAAATGCAAACCAAAATGGTGGAAAACTCAGCAATGCAGACATAGTGTTTAGTCTGCGAAATTTTTTGAAAATGAAATATTACCCAGTAGCAGTTAAATATTTTTTCTCGAAAGATGAATTAGAGGATTTCAAAAAAAATGTAGACTACAAAGTAGCGTTCCGTCCATATACGTTTTGCCATTTTGTAGCTTCATCCAGACAACGAGGAGACATTTTGCTTGGAACTCAAGACAAATCCGGTTGTACAAATGCAAAGTTTGTAATGGGATGGAAAGAACTTGATGACGGAGAAATAAAAAGCCATCTGAAATACACTAAAAGTTGGGAACAGGCAGAAATATTTGTAAAAACCAAAAAAAGACTGTCTGGAGATTTGCTGGCCTTTGCAACCGCTCCTTTACATAAAGCTCCCTATGAGCCGGATCTTATCCACGGGATGAGCGATGTTTTGCAGGCGTACCATTTAGGAAATGACTGGTGTGCGGCTAATGATAGACACCCTTTTAAAATGGTCATGACCATGAATTCCTCGGTATGCCATGGATGTGTTCAGTGCTACGTAACAAAAGAACCGAACATCACTCCAATGTGCAGCAGCAGCAAAACCGCCGGCAAGACAGAACAGGGTGAAATCAATTGGATTTGGCCTGGTGATCAGATTGAACCGACAGTTCATTGGATGCTGGAAAGAATTGTGCGAGACGGAGGCGTTTCCTTTCCACGCACAGGCGAAACCTATCCCGGCTTTGACATATGTAAGCTTTGCAGCTTCATAGTCTTCAAAAAACCGAAGGAGGAAAAAGAATAGAGGAAAATTATACAAAATGGAGGAGTAATAGTGCAAACGGTTCCGGTTCAAGAGGCTTTGGGTATGGTGTTGCGGCATGATGTTACCCGTATTGTTCCCGGCAA
Organism: Thermodesulfobacteriota bacterium; assembly: GCA_034189135.1. Taxonomy (NCBI): domain Bacteria; kingdom Pseudomonadati; phylum Thermodesulfobacteriota; species Thermodesulfobacteriota bacterium. The sequence continues at coordinate 14,187 of JAXHVO010000051.1, forward strand.
ATTTAAAGGCAGGGCACTAAAAAAAGGCCACATCATCAATGAGGAAGATATCCCAGTACTTCTAAATATGGGAAAAGAACATGTTTACGCCTTCGATTTAAAACCAGGGTATGTCCATGAAGATGAGGCCGCAGCCAGAATTGCAAGGGCGGCTTCCGGCAATGGGATTATTTTTACGGAGCCTTCAGAAGGTCGGGTCAATCTCAAGGCCGGAATCTTCGGCCTTTTGAAGGTCAATGCCGGGGCATTGCAGCAGGTCAACGAAGTTGAAGAAATTGTGTTTGCCACTATGCACACAAATCAAAGCGTTAATAGAAAGCAAGCCATAGCAGGCACCCGCATCGTCCCACTTGTTACCGGTGAAGATAAAATAAAAAAAGTCGAAGATCTTTGCAGCGAGCATTATCCAGTTATTGAAGTAAAACCTTTCAAACATTATACGGTCGGAGTTGTTACAACCGGCAGTGAAGTGTTCCATGGAAGGATTGAAGACGAATTCGGGCCGGTGGTTCAAAACAAATTCGCTGAGCTGGGCAGCTCTGTGATCAATCAGGTCTTTGTTTCGGATGATGTCGACATGACAGTGGGCGCAATCATGGACTCTGTACATGGCGGCGCCGAACTGGTCGTAGTAACAGGGGGCATGTCCGTAGATCCCGATGACCAGACACCGGCTTCCATCCGCGCCACAGGGGGAAAGGTTATTACATATGGCGCACCGACTTTCCCGGGCGCCATGTTCATGCTGGCCTATTTAGCTGATATTCCCATTGTTGGGCTACCCGGCTGTGTCATGTATTACAAGGCCAGCATTTTCGACTTGATAGTTCCACGGATTTTAGCCGGAGAAACTTTAACGCGTTCGGACATTACCGCACTGGGACATGGCGGTTTTTGCGCGAGTTGCCCGACCTGCCGCTATCCTGTTTGCGGATTCGGTAAAGGCAATTGATCACCAACAGGGCAGCACCGGCTGTTTTTGTTTAATGACTACTCTCGTGGTCAGGTTGAAGGTGTTTAGACTGAAGGCTGAATGGAAAAAGGACTAATATTTTTTTCGGGGACAAAACAGTTACAATAACAAAAATTCCATGTGCGCTACGTTCAGCCTTTTGCTAACTGTCTTCAGACTAAACAAACTGAGTGGTTACTTTGTTTATAACCCTTCTTAGAAAAGGAGAAGACCTATGATTAAAAAGACTCTTAACATCAATGGAACAACACGAATGATGGTAATTGAGCCTGAGATGCTCCTATCCGATGTACTGCGGGAACAGTTAAAACTGACTGGTACAAAAGTCGGCTGTGGTGAAGGGCAATGCGGATCGTGTTCGGTAATATTGGATGGCAAGGTAGTGCGATCCTGCATCACCAAAATGAAAAAGGTCTCAGAGGGTGCCAGTATCACAACAATAGAAGGTATCGGAACAGCGGAAAAACTGCACCCCGTTCAACTGGCCTGGGTAGTACACGGCGGCTCCCAATGCGGCTTCTGTACTCCAGGATTCATTGTTTCAAGTAAGGTACTGTTGGATAAAAATCCAAATCCCACACGTCAGCAGGTCAGGGACTGGTTTCAAAAGCACCGCAATGCCTGCCGTTGCACTGGTTATAAACCCCTTGTAGATGCGGTAATGGATGCGGCCAGAGTAATTAGAGGAGAAATTGCGGAAGACGAGCTGGCATTTAAGCTGCCTGCGGACGGTAGAATATGGGGGACAAGCTATCCAAGACCATCAGCAATTGCTAAAGTTACCGGCACTTTGGACTATGGCGCCGACCTGGCCCAAAAGATGCCTTCTGAGACATTGCGTCTTGCTTTGGTTCAGGCCCAGGTTTCCCATGCGAACATTCTCTCCATCGACACTTCCGAAGCGGAAAAAATGCCCGGAGTTGAAAAAGTCATTATCCATAAGGACGTTAAAGGAAAGAACCGGATTACCGGCCTTATTACCTTTCCCACCAACAAAGGAGACGGTTGGGACAGACCGATTTTGTGCGATGAAAAAGTCTTTCAATTCGGAGATGCCATTGCCATCGTTGCCGCAGATACTGAAGGTCATGCAAGGGCGGCGGCAGATAAGGTCAAGGTCAAACTGGAAGAGCTCCCTGCCTACATGAGCGCTCCTGCAGCTATGGCCGAAGACGCCCTGGAAATCCATCCGGGAACGCCAAATGTTTACTTTGAGCAAAAGCTGGCCAAGGGCGAAGAAACCAAACCGCTCATGGACTCAGCTGCGTGTGTGGTCGAAAATGATTATTATCTCCAGAGGCAACCGCACTTGACCATAGAGCCCGATGTCGGATTGGCCTACTTTGACGAAGAAGAACGGCTGACCATCCATTCGAAAAGTATCGCTTTATTTCTCCATCATGGAATGATTTGTCCCGGCCTGGGAATTGAACCGGAAAAACTCAGACTTGTTCAGAATCCTTCAGGCGGCACCTTTGGTTACAAGTTCAGCCCGACAATGGAAGCACTTTTGGGTGTGGCCGCCATGGCTACCGGAAAACCGGTAACCCTGGAATACGATTATTTTCAGCACATCACATACACAGGCAAGCGGTCACCATTTTTTGTCAAACTGAAATACGGCGCAGATGAGAATGGCAAACTTATTGCAATGGAGAGTGACTGGAGCGTGGACCACGGACCCTATTCGGAATTCGGTGATCTGCTTACGCTCCGAGGCGCCCAATTCATCGGCGCAGGTTACGGCATACCGAACATCCGGGGCCTGGGCAGGACAGTCTGCACTAACCACGCCTGGGGTTCTGCATTCCGTGCCTATGGTTCTCCGCAGAGTTTCTTTGCTTCCGAAAGCCTGATGGACGAACTTGCAGCCAAAACGGGTAAAGACCCTCTTGAGCTACGTTACCTGAATGTTTATAAAAACGGCGACACGACGCCCACCGGCCAGACTCCTGATGCATTCAGCCTGACGGAAATGATTGATAAGCTGCGGCCAATGTACAAAGAGGCTCTTAAACGGACCCAAAAAGAATCAACTCCTGAAAATAAAAAGGGAATAGGCGTCTCCATTGGAATATATGGCTGCGGCCTGGATGGTCCCGATGCATCCGAAGCCGAGGTGGAATTACTGCCGGATGGTGTCGTGCTCAGAAATTCCTGGGAAGATCATGGCCAGGGAGCTGATATTGGAGCGCTTGGCACCTGTCATGAAGCCCTTCGGCCTCTTGGCATCCAGCCGGATCAAATCAAGCTGGAAATGAACGACACGGCTATTGCCCCCAACAGCGGACCTTCCGGTGGCAGCCGGCAGCAGGTTGTTACCGGTAATGCCATCAAGAATGGGTGTGAGATGCTGTTGAATGCAATGCGCAAACCGGACGGCACTTACAGAACGTTTGATGAAATGAAGGCGGAAAACATTCCTCTGAAATATTCAGGCTCATGGACAGCCTCCATGTGTACACCCTGTGACGAAAACGGGCAGGGCTCGCCTTTCTCCGCATACATGTACGGTGTTTTCATGGCGGAAGTAACTGTGGACACGGCCACCGGCAAAACACAGGTAGACAAGTACACGGTTATGGCCGACGTTGGTAAAATCAACAACAAGCTCGCAGTGGATGGGCAGATCTACGGTGGAGTGGCCCAGGGCATCGGCCTGGCCCTGTCTGAGGATTTTGAAGATCTATCCAAGCATACGAATATGATTGCATGCGGCCTGCCGTACATCAAGGACATCCCGGATGCCTTTGATATCCATTACACGGAAACGGAGCGGGAAAACGGCCCCTTTGGTGCAGCCGGTGTGGGTGAACTGCCCCTGACTTCGTCTCATGTTGCTGTTATCAACGCAATTAATAATGCAACCGGGGTGAGAATTGCACAGCTGCCGGCCCTTCCTGAAAAGGTTCTGGCAGGATTGAAGGCTAAGGGGTAAAAGTTGGCCAATGCACACACATGACACAGGAGTATTCTGCGGTTTAGAAAAAGTACTTACAAAACTGATAATTATCATGGCACGGTGTTAAGTGTGTATAAAGATCAGGTATAAACAGTAGGTTAAGCTGCGGGCTTGATCGGCGAAAATTACCTCGTACCTATTGAGGTTAGATGCACAAGCAGAGGCGGACCAAGACCATGACTCTTTGTTCGCCTTTGCATTTAGCCGTACTGTAAAAAAAGGTAATAAATCAATAAAAACCATTATTGACAACTGGGAGGTGAGTGGTCATGAACAAATGGATTGCCAGCGTCCATCGAATTCTTGATCAGGAGCAGCTCCTGATTATGGCAACGGTGTTGAGTCAGACGGGATCGACCCCGAGAACGGCGGGCACCCGTATGATCATCCTTCCGGACGGCGAAATCCTTGGCACCATCGGTGGAGGTATCATCGAAGCAAAAGTAATTAAGACGGCCGGGGAAATGTTCGGAACCAATGACGCCGCAATAAGAACGTTCGACATGACCTCCGAGATTACTGACAACATGGACATGATCTGTGGCGGTCAAATGGAAATCCTGATCGAACCCTGCGTTCCGGATGAGGATACGCTCCATGTCTTTGAGAGCCTGCTGCATGAACTCGCCCAGCGCTGCAAAAGCGTTCTTGTTACTGAAATGCTTGTATCAAGTGCTGAAACATGCAGAGTCAGGCGGGCTTTGATTCGAAAAGACTGGTCGATTGTGGGGACGGCTGTTATACAGGACAGCCTGAAAACGGAAATCGATTCAGCCATGACCCGGGGCTTGACCCCTGTCCTGCGGGAAGTTGACAACAGTCGTTTTTTCATCGAACCACATGCAGCAGCAACAACGGTTTATCTTTTTGGCGCCGGCCATGTTTCCTTGCAGGTTGCCATCCTTGCAAAAAATGTGCACTTTCAAACCGTCATCCTTGATGATCGTCATGAATTTGCAAATCACAGCCGCTTTGTAACAGCCGATGACGTCAAGGTACTGCCAACCTTTGAACATGCTATTGAAGGGCTGGAAATAGATGAAGTCGCTTATATGGTGATCCTCACGCACGGCCATAGCCACGACAAGACTGTGCTGCGTCAGGTACTCGGCACGCCTGCCGGCTATGTCGGCATGATCGGTTCCACCAAGAAACGGGATGCCATTTATAAAGCCCTGCAAGATGAGGGTGTTTCGGCCGGGGATTTGGAACGGGTTCACTGTCCTATAGGGCTTCCCATCAAAGCACAAACTCCTGAGGAGATTGCCGTCAGCATTGTGGCGGAGTTGATCCATGCACGTGCTGCCGGATACACCAGGATTTAAGTGACTAAAGT